>NZ_FOXB01000003.1 GCF_900115615.1 Hydrogenimonas thermophila
ATGGGTTTGATGTTTTTTTACTAACTGGGGTTCAAAGGTTCCATTTCTATCTCTTGGAACTTCTAACTCAAACTCTCCTACGGAGCTTTTCATCTTTTTTGAAGATTTACCGTTTTTACGATTTTTTATCTCTTTGGATAAGTGTGATTCAAGCTCTGCTTCTAAAGCAGCTTCTGTAAGTTGTTTTATAAGTGGAGCAAGCACTCCATCTTTTCCATCTATTTTTGCACCTCTTTTTATCTGCTCAAGTGCTTCATTTAAATCAAATGTCTCTTTCATGTGTCTTTCCTTTAGAATATGTTATTCTATCGGATTGACACAAAATTTCTAACACTCCCTAGATTTATAGAGACATATAAAAACAATTTATTTGTAGTTAAATTTTACCATTATAACAGATGTGCTCTTGATAAAAGTTATAAGTTAATTCAAAAAATTTATAACATCATTAAAATTAAACAAATTTAACCTAAATTAATGTTATATCCAAGCTTCATTAATACTTCAAAACTACTATTATATTAATTTTTTATACTTTTCATACATCCTTCTGGCTGCTTCTTTATCATCTAATCGTAAATAATAAATTACTAATTCAGAATATTCCCATTCATAAATCGAATTATCTTCTATTAATTTACAAACTTTCATAGCCAATTCATTATCTTCTAAATTTGTCATAATACTGTTAAAAAGTCGTCCACCTAAAGAAAATCTACTGTTTCTATGGAAATAATCTGGTTGTTTTTTTAGAAGTTTTTCTATAAAATACAAAATATTTACCTCTTTGACAAATTCATTGTCACCCAATTCTATAATATCATCTAACAATCTACCTATTTCAAACAAATCATCAGTTTTAAAACCTTTATTTTTAATAGATTTTAAAGCTTTTTTAAATAATTCTTTAGCCAAATATTTATCTTTTGAAACATCTATGGATTTTAATGCATATTCTCTTAAAAGTGCAATGTTGTTAATTTTTTTTGTTAATATTTTATCTAATAATTCAATATCACTTGTCCCAAAATATGTAGCAATATTTAACAAAAGCTCTAATCTATCCTTATCTATTCTCGCAAGCTCTATAGCTTTTTCATATACCTTTTTTAGTAATTTTTTATTTTCTGAAAAATATTTTATATCAAAGCTTAAAACCTCTTCAATATCTTTATATGTTTTTAAAGATTCTAAATATTTTTTAAATAATTTATCACATAAATTCTCATCTATTTTTTCAATATCTTTAAAAAGTAAAAAATAGTCATCTTTATTTTTAGCATACTTTTCTGTTTTTTTATACAACTGTTTTGCCCATTTTTCATCTTCTAAAACAAATAAGATGTCGTTTGCTAATTTATAATATGATTTAAAATCCCCATCAACAATTTCTTCTGCTTCTTTGTAAAGCTTTTTTGCCATTTCTTTATCGTTAAGCTGTTGTATAAATCGTTTAGCAATAGCAATTTTTTCACTACTATTTTTAGACAATTTAATTGATTTTTCAAGAAGTCTTCTAGTCCATTCTTCATCTTTTAAAGTAGAAAAAATACGATCGCTTAAATATAAAACACTTGCACAACTATTAACTATACTCTCTTTATCTCTAAAAATTTCTCTAACAAAATCTATATCATTACTGTAAAATAAAACTTTTTCAGGCAATCTTTCTACTCTTCTAACACCAATAAGTGTTCCTTTCACAGGATGGGTAATGTGTGGCATATCTTTCTCCTTGTATTTTTTTTCAATAATTTTACAGTTTTAAGTGGATAGATTATGTCTGCTTGTAAAACAGACATAATCTAACTATAATTTTAATTATAATCTCAAAAAAAACAAAGGATTAGAATGTATTTTAAATCTAATATATTCAACGACATTAGTTTTATAGATATAGATCCAAAATCTCTTTTTATTATTTGGCTGTTTAAAACTCTTGATATGAATTATATACATCACAATAGATATATAGCTGAGTTTGCTAAATATTTATTATAGATTAAAAAGATTAGATAGTAGAAAAATATTCATAGATAGGGTTAAATTTTTTGAAATAGTTGAGGAATTTTTGATTAAAGTAAGGTATATGTAATGGTTGGAGTTTTTTGGATTTACAAAGATAAAATTTACTCTAAAAAACAATCAATAAAGTTTTTATCACCATTAAATGGATTTATAGATAGTAATTTTTCACATTACGAAGTCTGGGAAGAGTTTAAACAGAAATTTAAAGAGTTTTATTTATATGAATATGAAGAGATTAACAGGGGAAGAGTTGTTTATAATCAAAATAAAAATGAATTTGTAGTTTATTCGAACAGTTATGTAATTAAAAATCATAAAGATTTAATCATAAAAGATTTTAAACTAAGACAAGAAAAAGTTATATTTGAAGTTGATGAACATTATTTATTAACATGCATATAAGTATAGATAGAGTCATATTCTGCTATGCTCCACCACTTATTTATGCGGTAATATTTTATTACTTTTATTAATTGATTCTAAAAGAAGTTTTTGTTGCTCTTCACTGAGTTTTCCTTCACTCATAGCATCAATCATCTTTTCAACAACTCGTACTTGCAACTCTTTCTCTTTTAACTCTTTTTCTGCTTCTAATTTCTCTCTATGTATTTTTAGTTTTGTAGCTTGGTGATGTTTAAATAGCTTATATATAAGCCAAACAATTGTAATAAAAGCAAAGATAGTTATTAAAATTATCCACTTATTAAATATTTTAGAATCTTCTATCTTGCTTTTTTGCAACTCTAATTGCTTTAATGATATCTCTTTTTCACTAAGTGTTTTTGCTTTCAATGCTTCTGTTTTTAACTTTTCAATTGCAATAGCTTTTTGCATCTCAATTTTTGCAATCTCTTTTTTAGATTCAAGTTCAAGTCTTTTTTCATCAGAGATTTTTGGTTTAGAGCTGCTTCCAAGAATTGTTTGAGCATAGCCTATTTTACTGTTTTCTTGATCTATAAGTCTGGGCTTTTGACCACTATCTTGGCAGCCTGTAATTGACAATATAATTGCAATAGATAAAACAATTCTACGCAAAAAATACATTTATTATTCCTAAATCATCGGTACTCAGAGTTTTTGGATGCAAGTGTGCATACCAAAAACTCGTAAAATGTTATGAAAGTGAAGCAGTTCACTTTCATTTAACACATTTTACCTCTTTTTTTATCAGATCACTGTCTATTTCTATTAGAGTATGAACATTCCCTCTTGGATTAAAATCAGCTGTCAGTTTCATCCATCTTGGCTTGAGTTTTTCATATAGTACATCATATATCTCATTTGCACTTTCTTCGTGACTTATATGTCTGTTTCTAAAAGAGTTTATATATAGCTTGATAGCTTTAAGCTCTATTACCCACTGATCTGGAATATACTCAAGTTTGAAAGTAGCATAGTCTGGGTAACCGCTTCTTGGGCATAAACAGCTAAATTCTGGCAGAGTAATTGTAATTTTATAGTTTTTTTGAAATTTGTTTGGCCAAATTTCTAAATCTTTATCGATATTAAAGTTCTCAATAATCTCTTCACCGTATTTCACCGCTACTCCTGTTTTGTTTATGTTTAGACATCTAAATGTTTGACATCTTTGGCGTGTTCTTCAATATATTGTCGACGAGGTTCTACCTCATCACCCATAAATAGAGTAAATACATCACTAGCAGACTCTCCATTTTCAATGGAAACTCTTAAAAGTCTTCTATTTTCAGGATTCATAGTGGTTTCCCAAAGTTGTTCTGGATTCATTTCACCAAGACCTTTGTAACGCTGAATATATGCACCTTTTTTAGCACTTTTCTCTATCTCATCAAGCATTTCAAGCAGATCTTTTCCTTCAAAAATAGTTAAATCTCTTTCACTGATTTTGTCAAATATATATCTTGCTTCGTTATAGAAAGGATTTGTAAATAGTTCATCATCAATGATAATCTCTTCTAATCCTTCATCTGTTTGTACATATAGATGAATGACATCTTCACTTACATGCTTGTTTAGGATGTTATAGCCTAAATTGTCCAAATAAGATTTGATATCTTCAAAAAGTGCTTGATTGTCAAGAGCCAAAACATCAGGGTTTTCTATCAAGTATCTAATAACTTCAACTAGTGAAAATCGCTTATCAAGCTCTTTTAGAGTCATACGATAAAAAGCTACTAGTTTAAAAAGTTCAGTTAAATCTTTTTTGCCCATTCCCTGAACTTCAAGTGCATCAATGCCTCTCTCTATTAAAAATTCACTCATTGCTTTGTCATCTTTTAGGTAAATCTCTTGTTTACCCTTTTTATATCTATACAAAGGAGGTTGAGCGATATATAGGTATCCTTCTTCTATGATTGGACGAAGGAAACGGAAGAAGAATGTAAGCAGTAGTGTTTGAATATGGCTACCATCAACATCGGCATCCGTCATAATAATGATTTTGTGATAACGTAACTTTTCAGGGTTAAACTCTTCACCTATTCCACAGCCAAGTGCTGTGATCATATTTTTTATCTCTTCAGATTTTAATATTTTGTCTAAACGAGCTTTTTCAACATTTAAAATTTTACCTTTTAGTGGTAAAATTGCCTGAAATACACGATCTCGTCCCTGTTTTGCTGAACCTCCTGCTGAATCTCCCTCAACTAGGTATAGTTCACTGATAGATGCATCTTTACTTTGACAGTCTGCAAGCTTACCAGGCAGTGTTCCTACTGTCATTGCATCTTTTCTTCTTGTAAGCTCTCTTGCTTTTTTAGCAGCTTCACGTCCTTTTGCTGCCAATAATGCTTTTTGCATTATCGCTTTTGCATCTGTTGGATTCTCTTCAAAATATTTCAACAGTCTTTCATATGTTAACTTTTGAACAATTGGTTTTACATAGCTGCTTCCAAGTTTTCCTTTTGTTTGACCTTCAAATTGTGGTTCTGGAACACGAACACTTACAATAGCAACCAATCCTTCTCTTACATCATCACCACTGATTTTTGTATCTTTTTCTCTTGCATTTGCATTTTCTTGGATGTATCGACTTACTGCACGTGTTAAACCTGCTCTAAATCCGCTTTCGTGTGTACCACCATCAGGAGTTTTTATGTTATTTACAAAACTTAAAAGCTTTTCATCATAAGCGGTTGTATACTCAAACGCTATATCAACCTCAATATCTTCTACTCTTTCAGAATAGCTAATAACTTGGCAAATAGGATCTTTTTTTGCCATATCTTGAACAAACTGGTTTATACCGCCTTCAAAGTGATAAACCTCTTTTTTTCCTATTCGTTCATCTTCAAATGTTATAGTAATTTTTGGATTTAAGTATGCTAACTCTTTGAAACGTTTTGAAAGAATCTCATATTTAAAATCTACTGTTTCAAAAATTGTAGGATCAGGCCAAAATTGAATTGTTGTTCCAGTTTTTCTTGTATTTCCAGTAATTGTAAGCTCATTTACTGGTATACCTTTTTCAAAATCTTGTTCATGGATGTTTTTATTCCTATAAATTGTCATATGAAGTTTTTCACTTAGTGCATTTACAACACTGACACCAACACCGTGCAAACCACCTGAAACTTTGTATGTATCTTTATCGAATTTTCCTCCTGCATGTAAAACAGTTAAAACTACTGTTGCAGCAGGTATTTTTTCTGTTGGGTGCATGTCGGTAGGAATACCGCGTCCATTATCACTGATTACAGCACTACCATCTTTTTTGAGTGTAACTTTTATTTGATCACAGTAACCTGCCATAGCTTCATCTATAGCATTATCTACAACTTCATATATAAGATGATGGAGACCTTTTACTGATGTATCTCCAATATACATTCCAGGTCGTTTTCGTACAGCTTCAAGACCTTTTAAAACTTTAATATTACTTGCGCCGTAATTTTGGTTGCTCATTTGCTATATTTCCTTATGTTTGTTATAACTTATATGATAATTGGCATAATAACGGTATAGAAGTTGCCACTTTGAACAATAAATGGTAAGTTTGGTTCATTTAATCCCATATTGAACTCTTCATTGTCTATTTGACCAAGAAAATCAAGTAAATATTTGCTATTTACTGCCAATACGAATTCTTCATTGAATCCTGTGTTAAACTCCATCTCTGTTTCAGCTTCAGAGTTTTCTTCTCCTAAGCTTTTAAATATTATAGAGTTGTTTTTAAAAGTCATTTTTATCTCTTGAGAGATAGTTGTAATTTGTTTAATTGATTCAATAATTTTACTTTTTGGCAATATAATTGAATGCTTAAGACTTTTTGGAACTATTCTTTCGTAATCTGGGTATTTTCCATTGATTAAATGTGTATAGAAGTAGTAATTAGGTGTTTTTATTATTAAGTTTGTTTCATTGTAGAATATCTCTATTTGATCGAAAAATAGTTTTTGTATTTCTATAATTGCTTTTTTTGGAATTATCATAGAGAGTGTTTTGTCATTGCTGTTTTCTATTTTTCCTATTGCAAGACGACGAGTATCTGTACCTACAATATCTATTTCATTCTCTTTAATATTTAGGAGTGCTCCATTTAGTTCATATTTTGGATTGTTTGTATCAATAGCTGGTGAAACTTTTTTAAACATTTGAATGAGTTCCATTGAGTTTAGCTCGATGGATGGTAGATCGTCTAAGTCTGGGAACTCTGGAAACTCTTCTGCATTAAACATTGGTAGTTTGAACTTAGAATTTCCTTGAGTAATATGGAGAGTCTCTTCTATTGTTTCAAGTATGATGTCATCTTCTTTCAGAATTCTTACAATGTCAAGTAGTTTTTTCCCATTTGCTGTTGCTTTGCCGTTTATATGAATATCTACATGTTCGGTAGTAGCTTGTAGTCCGATCTCCTGATCTGTAGCTTTTGCAACCATTTTATTTTCATTTGCTATTAGTAACACATGGGAAGTTATCTGTGATGTGTCTTTTTTTTCGAGAAATGGCTGAAGGTTTATCAGCAGAGATTCAAGCGTGCTTTTAGCTACAGCAAGTCTCATCGGAACTCCTTTATATTTTTAATATTCTTAGTAGCAGTAGTCGTTTGCCGTGTTTATGTGAAAAATGCTGCTTGTCGACCAAATAGAGGGATTTCTTTCAATATATTCAAAAGCAAGATTTTTCACTTTTATTCACTTCTATTTATTATATCTTTTTTTTACCTCAAAAAGAATAGAATGCCTGTTTAATGCGCTATTCTACTGTTGCAGATGTAATTTTGTGGCTCAATTCTTCTATTTTTGCCTTGAAATTTTCATCTTTATCTATCATTTCATTTATCTTTTTCATTGCGTGACTTACAGCAGTATGGTCTTTCATTCCAAAGTATTGAGCAAGGCTTGGCATAGAGTTTGGTGTTAGTGATCTTGCCAAATATATAACAATACGTCTTGCTTCAACAATTTTACGACTTCTGCTTTTACTTTTTATTTCACTTGGTTTTACATTAAGCTCACGTGAAGCTACTTTTACAATGTCATCTATTGTGATATTTTCAGAACGCTCTTTAATTTGGTTTTTAACTACATTTTTGGCGAATTCTAATGTAATACTTTGGTTCATCATATTTGCAAATGCATTTAATTGTATGATTATACCTTCAATTTCACGGATATTATTTCCCATATTTGCGGCTATATAGTTGACAATTTCATTATCAATATGAATACCGTTAAGTTCGCATTTTTTCTTTATGATTGCAATTTTTGTTTCTAGTTCAGGCGGTTGAATATCTACTATAAGTCCCCATTCAAAGCGGCTTCTAAGTCTCTCTTCAAGTCCTGCAATCTTTTTTGGGTGTTGGTCAGATGTCATGACTATCTGTTTTCCATTTCCGTGAAGTTCGTTAAATGTATGGAATAGCTCTTTTTGTGTCTCCTCTTTTCGGCTTAGAAACTGTATGTCATCAAGTAGCAGAATATCGCAGCTTCGGTATTTGTCACGAAAACGATCCATTGTACCGTTTCTAAGATGGTGGGTAAATTGGTTCATAAACTGCTCTAATGATGTGAAAATTACTTGTTTGTTGCGTGCAAGGTTGAAATTTCCTATAGCATGCAACAGGTGTGTTTTTCCCAAACCTGCTCCACCATAAATAAATAGAGGATTATACTGAACCCCTGGCTTTTCTGCTACACGAAGAGCAGCTGTATAGGCAAACTGGTTTGAACTTCCTACAACAAAGCTTTCAAATGTATATGATGGGTTTAGAATAGTACTCTTTGAAGAGTTTTTTGATACTCCTGTATCTGTACTGTTTTCACTGGTTTGTTGAACTGGTACTCTTTTTTTACTATTTTTCACCTCAACAACTATTTGAGGTTTAATCCCAGTTTTAAGTTCAAATAGGTGAGATAGTTTATCACCATATCTGGTTTTTACCCATCTTGCTACTAGTGGATTTGGTGCATAAAATATAGCAATATCCGATCTTGAAGCCTCTTCATCGTAAGAGAGCTGTTTTATGTAACGCTCAAATTCTATTTGAGGAATTTCCTGTTTTAAAAGGTCTAAAATTTTATCAACTAGCATAATCTACCCATTTATTTGATATTTCACTATGTGAATAAAGTATGTGAAAAGTTGAGAATATTTTATCTCATTTTCGCTAAAATGCGGTTGTAAGAGTGTGAAAATAGAGTTATTCACAGTGTGAATAAAAAGGTGAATAGTGTGAATATTTTAGGAATAGATCCTGGAAGCAGAAATTGTGGTTATGCGATAATAAAAAAAGATGGTCGATCTTTACATCTTGTAGAAGCAGGTTTAATAAAGATACGTGAACGTGAACTTCAGCATCAAATTGTTGAACTTGTTGAAGGGTTGGATTTGATTTTAAAAGGCAATATTGTTGATGAGGTTGCAATAGAAGATATATTTTTTGCATTCAATCCAAAAACAGTTTTGAAACTTGCTCAATTTAGGGGTGCTTTAAGTCTAAAAATTTTGCAAGAGATAGGAAATTTTGCTGAATATACACCTCTGCAGGTGAAAAAAGCATTGACAGGAAATGGAAAAGCAGCCAAAGAACAGGTTGCTTTTATGGTAAAAAAGATATTAAAAATTAATAAAGAGATTAAACCGCTCGATATTACAGATGCAATGGCTGTGGCTATTACACATGCTCATAGAGTGAACTAATATGTTTTTACTGTAAAAAGATATTTATGATCATTAGGTAGTGTATTGTATATCTCATATGCCAAATCTCTAATTTCCCAAAGAGCTGATTTGTCACTTCTTAACTCTAAAAAGTTTTGAAGGCTTCTTGCATTTATTGTCCAGGTTAGTTCAGTTTTATAGCATTCAGGCAAAGCATATTTGGCTTTATCGTTTGGAATACCAGCTACTAAAAGTTGACGTAGATTTTCAAGAGCCATAACGCTGTATTTGTTTACTTCATCATTATCTGTTAAGACTATATACTTACTAGCTCTTTTTAGATCAGGTGCTAAAATAAAAAATTCTCCTACATTTTCATTTGATCTTTTCTCTCTACTTAAAAATGTATCTTCATTTTTTAACTCTTTTAAAGTATATCTTGTACTTTTTACACTAAGACTAGCTATTCTGTGTCTAGCAAGCTCTTGAAGAACTGCACGACTGATACCTTGAATATAAAATGTATATATAAGATGTTCAAGAGTACTTGCATGTTTAAACTTATTTCCTACTCGATCAATTAATTCCTTATCTTTTTCTCCTCCTGAATCACTTTTATCAAAACTTTGCCAACATGTTCTTATGGCATGTGCACACACTTCCAAAGGTGTATGTTGTAATAGAGTAATTTTCATATTTAAAATCTCCTTTTGACAATAGACAAACAAAATATTGCTATTATATCAAAGGCTAGTTGTATACTTTGTTTTATTACTGATTTAGAAGGAGTGAAAGTGAATGTTAAAATATTTATCAAGTACCGAATTACGGTACTTGAATAGATTTATTGTTTAAGCTGTAATAGTGTTTGTAGCATTTGATCAGAAGTTGAAATAGTTTTTGAGTTTGCTTGGAAGCCACGTTGCACAATAATCATCTGTGTTAGAGAACGGCTAAGATCCACGTTACTCATTTCAAGAGAGCTTGCTTGTATGAAACCTCTTTTACCAGTTGCAGCTGCACCTATAATAGGGTCTCCTGAGTTTGAAGTCTGTATAAATGTATTTCCTCCTTCACTCTCTAAACCTTCATTATTTGCAAAGTTTGCCATAGCTACTTGAGCTAGTCCAAAACTTCTACCATTAGTAAAACTTCCAATAATTGTTCCTGTCTCATCAATACGAATTCCATTTAAGTCTCCACCAGGATAACCATCTTGACTTATTCCTGATGTTGTAGATGGATTATCAAAACTTGTCATACCATTGAAAGCACCAAAGTCTCCAAGATTTATATTAATATTTTGATTAGGAGTAGAACCATTGTTTGCTGTAAAGGTTACACTTGTTGGTGAATAGTTTTGCAGTGATCCATCAGAATTAAATTTTACATATCCCATTGCAATATTTTTTGGTTCTATACCTCCATTAATATCGCCAGGTTTTGGTACAGATATTTTCATTTGCCACTCTGTACCACCATCTTCTGTATATCCTACTTTAACAAATTCAAATCTTACAGTATGTTTTGTTCCTAATGAATCGAATATATCAATACTTGCAGCATGTGAAGCAGCAGTAATTTGTTGAGAAGTTCTAAAACCTGTTCCGCTTGGAAGGTTTCCTTGAAGTGCTGCAAAAGCATCAGTAAATTTAGTATTACTTGAAATATTTTCTGTTGCATTTGTTAATGATGTAATTGAAATTGCTAAATCCCAATCGTTAGCATTAGTATCTGCTTGGTTTGTATCATTGCCATCACCATCACTATCTACTCCATCAGCTACAACTTCATCACCATCATCAGCATTGAATGCATCCCCTGTTGGGTTTGCTATTTGGAATTTTCCCTCTTCATTAATTGTAACTTCAACTCCATCATTTTTATCAGTAGCATCTATCGTACCATCTCCAGAGTAGTCAGTATGAAGTCTGAAGTTGGTTTGTATAGCATGTCTTAAATCTTCAGTTGTATTAAAAAATTGTTTAGTACTATCATTACTTGGTGGAGAGTAACTTGCAGGTGTTTTTTGATAAACATATTGATAAGCTGTATATACAGATACACTGCTTATAGCACTATCATCATCTGCTTGTACTTCAAGTTTAATATTTTTAGAGTCTGCTTCTGTTCCAGTTTTATTGTCATTAAGTAAATTTAATGTTGTTCCACTTGCTGATGCTCTTATACCTGTAGTATTTGAATACTCATTTATAGCATTTACTATTTGGGACATCTTTTCATCATCAGTACCGTTTAAGTCAACGTTTATTTCAACTCCATTAAGTTTTACATGAAATTTAGTTGCAGCAGCGGCATTTATATTTTGACTATTTGTTGCATCTGCTGCACTGATCCAGATACCTTGACCTTCCTGTAATGCAAAAGCTTCTCCATTTGCATTAAATAGTGAACCAAAGTCTTGTCCTTGCTCATAAATATTTTCATCTAAATCAAATATAGTATCACCTATATCATTTTCATCATGAATTTCATCACTCGTTTGTATTCCGTCACCATTTTTATCAACCCAATTTCTATTTGAGTCAAGTTGATAAATAGGGCTTTTATTTACTATTGTATCACCAGAGTTAAGGTTCGCTTTTAATGTTACAACTGAGGAAGCCCTAGCAGGAGTAGTTAACCCTGGTGGAATTTGTATATTTTGTATTGGTGCAGTAGAGTCAATAATTCCTGTTACAGGATCTCTTACCCAACCTTGAGCAACATATCCATTAGAATCTACAAAATTTCCATCTGCATCAAATACAAAATCACCATTTCTTGTATATTTGTATGTAGCCCCTCCATCTGGACTTACAACAAAAAAGCCATCTCCTTGGATTGCCATATCAGTATTTTTATCTGTGGTTTGAATAGAACCTTGTTTAAAAATTTTTGTAATTGATCCAACTTGTGAGCCAAGTCCTACTTGCATTGGGTTTTTACCACCAAGTTCTCCTTGTGGTGCTGTAGCAATTTTTGTTGTTTGGCTTAAGAGGTCTGAAAAGTTTACCCTACTGTATTTAAATCCTGTTGTATTGACATTTGCAATGTTGTTACCTTCAACATCCATTGCTATTTGGTGTGCTTGCAGTCCTGAGACTCCTGCCCAAAGTGATCGCATCATGAGGCTATCCTTTGATATTGATTTTTACTCTTTATATCAGTAAGCATTTTTCGTTCCTATTTTTTCATATTTATTGCTTGTTGAATCATTTGATCGCTTGTTGTAATACTTTTTGCATTTGCATCAAATGCTTTTTGCATAACTATTAGCTCTGTTAAAGCTTGACTGAGGTCTACATTGCTATTTTCTAATTTGTTAGAGTAAATAGTTTTTATAGCTTCACCATTTTCATCTGTATAAAGAAAAGCTTTTCCACTATTAGGAGTATATTGAAAGTAGTTACTGCCAATTTTTTCAAGTCCTTGATCATTTTGAAAATGGTAAACTGGAATATTTGCTATTGGAGATGATTTACCATTATCAAATATGGCATAAACAATACCATTATTTTCTATTACATACTCTTTTAATTCACCCGCAAAGTAGCCATCATGTTCTTCTTCATATAGAGAAGAAGAACTTACAAGTGATACAACACCATCAAACCCACTATATTCAATATTTTCATTGTATGGTGTTCCAAGAATAACATCAATAGTTCCACCATCTGCTCGTTGTAAAGGTGCAAAACTATTTGAAATTAATGCACCATTGCTATCAAATGTCAAAGTTCCATCTTTTGAATCTATCACGTTTCCATTACTATCAAGAATTTTCATAGTACCATTCCAAATAACTCCACTTTCACTTTGCGGTACTACTTTTGTAAAATTCATATCTAAAACACCTTTTTCTCCTGTTTCTAAAATTAAAGGAGTTGCAAAGTGTGCTTCGTTAGGTACTTCTTGATAAGTATTTATCTCAATTTTCTCAACAGTAATTGGAGATTTATTTATTGGATCCAACTCCGAAATATCAGCATCATTAATAGACCAATTAAGATCTTTATCAAGTTGGGTTTGAAGTACTATCTCTTTTCCATCACTATTTGTCAATGTAACAAATATAGTATCACCTTCTTTAGGATCTAACACTATGTTATCAGCTGTTACACTTCCATTTATTGAGAATTTTGTATCATTTATACTCTCATTATATTGTGGATTGTTTAATTCAACTGTTACAAAATTGAAATTTTTTGAACTATCTAAATTTCCATTTATTTTTACATAAGTTGTTGGTTCAGCAGGCATAGATAATTCAGTAGGCATAAATATTTTTTTTAGCTCAACGGTAGAAGTAAGTGGAATACTATCTACTGTATTAATAGTATATTTTCCATCGTTAGTTTTTATTATATTATCTGCAGTTGCACCAAGAAGGTAACCTCCATTATTGTCTGATAAATATTCTGTTTGGTCTAAAGAAAATCCACCATTTCTTGTATATAGTGTTTCACCATTATAATCTATTGCAAACCAGCCATCACCACCTATTGCAAGGTCAAATGGTCTGTCAGTATTTTGTAAAGAACCTTGTGACATATCTAAAGCTGTTGCATTTATTCTGCTTCCTAAACCAATTTGGTTTGTAGTTGGAAGTGTCTCTGATTGGCTTAACATTTTTGAAAATAGAGATGAAAATTCAGCTTCACTACTTTTATACCCAACAGTATTTATATTTGCTATATTATTACTAATTACATCTATACTATATTGGTGTGAAATAGTCCCCGATATGCCATTATAAAATGATGTATTCATTTTATTTATCCTTGATAAATTTCAACTACTTGGTCTAATGGAAAATATGATGAACCCATTTTTAAGTATGTAGTATTGTTATCAAAACGTACTGATTCAATTGGGTAAACACCAAATGCTGTTGTTTTTTCCTCTCCTGTTGGAGTAGTAAATGATGATTCAATAGAATAACCTCCTGGCTCTAAACGTTCTCCTGTATCACTAGTTCCATCCCAAGTAAAGTAGTTCACTCCTGCAGGTAGATCAGATATTTCAAATGTTTTAACAATATTGTCATATTTGTCTTTGATTGTTACTGTTCCAGCTGCAACATCATCTGGATAGTAAATTTCAAACTCTGGATCACCAGTTTCTTCTAGTAATATAGAGTTTGTTCCAAGTGATCCCATTTTTCCAATTGCTGAAACAGTAGAGAGTTGAGAAGTGTAAGAGAGAGTTTTGCTTAACTCTTCAAGAGCTTTATTTGTATTATCAGATGCTTCCAGTGCTGCAAGTTGAGATGTCTGTGTTAATATCTTTTCAGTATCTGTAGGATCTGTAGGATCTTGATACTCTAACTCTACTAATAGTAGTTTTAGGAAATCATCTTTACCTAAAACTGAGTCAGGATTGGTTGCAATGTCGCTAGTTGTACTGCCTAATGAACTTGTTGTGTTATATGTACTGGTAACATCCATAATTTCTCCTTATACGTATTGTGGGATGATTATCTCTAGTGATTCATAATTTTCTGGTATTTCATCAATATCTATATATTCATTTGATGAATACATTTGTCTTCTGTTATTTTGCTGCTGCTGTTGCTGCTGTTGCTGGTTCATATTGAATTGCATTTGTACATCTGTAAATCCCATAGAGGTAAGTTGGTTTCTAAGTTCATTTCCTTGTATAGCCATTACTCCAATAGCAGTTGGATTTGAATTGACTTGAATATGCAGATTATTACCTCTACTAATTAGTGTTACTTCAACTTTCCCTAAATCTTTTGGATCTAAAGATAGTTGCATACGTGTAAATGGCGGTTTATAGTTTTCAACCTGTTCTTGCAGTGTTTGAGCAAAATGACGTACTGTCTGTTTGGCATCTATAATTCTTTGACTAATTTGTTCACTACTTTTATTGATGCTATCATTGTGGACCATTTCATTTAAATCTACTTTTGTGAATGTTTTTTCTGTTTTAGTGTTTGTTATACTCTTTTTTTCTATCTCTTTTAATTTAGATGTAAATATATTTTCTTTTGAATTAGGCTTTGAACTATTTTGTTGTAGTTGGCTAAGCATTTTAGCTAAGCTGTTTTCTTGTTCTGTATTTGAAGATTTTGTAACTGAGTTTTGTGATATATTTTCTGTTTTATCTGTATTGCTTTTTTGTAATAACTCTTGCAAAGAGATAGATGTCTTTTTATCTAAGTTTTTTTTACTTTCATCAACTTCAAGATTTAAAGCAGCTACATGTTGTGAAATATGAGGATGAGAATTTAATATAGCTTTAGCTGATGTTATAGATGTTTGAGACTGTAAATTTTGTTTATTTGTAGATTTATCTTGTTTTTTTGTTTCTATCTCTATTTTTTGAGGGTTTAAGTTATGCTTTTTTGCTGTATTGATAATTTCATTAAGCGTTTTGGATTGTTTGATTTCATGTTCATTTTTTACTATATTTTCTGTTTTTGATAGAAATGTGCGTGAAGTATAGTTTTGATATTTTAACTCTTTTTCTTTATTTTCTAAATTTGATTTTTCTATTTTGTTTTCATTTGATTCAAAATTATTATTAAGAAGTGTTGATAGTTTAAGATTTGAGATTGAACTTTCTTTATTTTTTTCTTTATCATCTTGTCTATCAGTATTATCATCATTAGAGGGTGAGTTTATTTGTTCTATATTTAATTCATTATTTGTTTTAATAGTGTTACTGATATTAGATAGAAAGTTTTCATTTTCTAATGGTGTTTTACTATTAGATTGATTTTTACTAGTAGGTAAATTGGTTTTTTCATTTTGTAATTCTCTATTTTCAAATATAACTTTTTCTATATTGTTAATTGGTTTATTTTCGATATCAAGATTTTCTATAGTTTCAGTTAATGTATTTATATTTTTTGACGATAAATTTTTTACAAAAGTCTCATTATTGTTTTTAGTGTCAGCTATTTTTTTATTTAGTAATTCAATAGATTCATTTTCAATATCAGAAGTTTCAGCTAATGTGTCTGTCTCTTCTGATGAAAGTTTTTTTAAAATATTAAATTTATCACTGTTTTTACTATCTTGGTTATCAGTTTCTTGTAATTTAGTAAGTTTATTTAGCAGTTCAGTATCATCATTTTCGTTATTATCTTTTATACTTAGTAAAATTTTTTCAAAAGAGGACTCATTGCTTTCGTCTTTAGCTGATTTTACTTTATCACTATTTTTTGACAGATTACTATTTTGAATAGCTTCTAATGTTTGTGTTACCATACTTTCTGCCTTATTTATCTAGATATTAAACTAACAAGCAAAAAGTATTCCATTTCAATATAAAAATATATTTATTCTATTTTTCAACATACTGTTTTCATTTTCTTCTCTCTTTTAGATATAATGCGCAAAATAACTACTTTCACAGGACTACACTACAATGCAAAATATTCGTAATATTGCCGTTATTGCACACGTTGACCACGGTAAGACAACATTGGTTGACGGTTTGCTTCAACAATCAGGAACTTTTGAAGCTCATAAAGAGATTGCTGAGCGTGTTATGGACAGCAATGACATAGAAAAAGAGCGTGGAATTACAATTCTTTCCAAAAATACAGCAATTCGTTACAACGACTACAAAATTAACATTATCGATACTCCGGGTCACGCTGACTTTGGTGGCGAAGTTGAGCGTGTTTTGAAGATGGTAGATGGTGTTCTTCTTTTGGTTGATGCTCAAGAAGGCGTTATGCCTCAAACTAAATTTGTTTTGAAAAAAGCTATTGAGTTGGGAATTCGCCCTATTGTTGTTGTCAACAAAATTGACAAACCGGCTGCTGAGCCTGATCGTGTTGTTGATGAAGTATTTGACTTGTTGGTTGCTCTTGATGCTAATGAAACACAGCTTGATTTCCCTGTTCTTTATGCTGCAGCTCGTGATGGGTATGCAAAATGGAATATGGATGATGAAAACAAAGATTTAACACCGCTATTTGATGCAATTTTAGAGCATGTTCCAGCTCCTGATGGAAGCCCTGACAATACTCTTCAAACACAAATTTTTACTTTGGATTATGATAACTATGTAGGACGTATTGGCGTTGCACGTATTTTTAATGGTCGTATTAAAGCCGGTGAGCAGGTTTTACTAGCAAAATCTGATGGTGAAAAAGTTAAAGGACGCATCAGTAAGCTTATTGGATTTTTAGGACTTGAACGCATAGAGATAGATGAAGCTGAAGCAGGTGATATTGTTGCTATTGCTGGCTTTAATGAGATTGATGTTGGTGATACTATTACTGATCCTAACGATCCGCAACCTCTTGATCCTCTTCACATTGAAGAGCCAACTCTTTCAGTAATTTTCAGCGTAAATGATGGTCCATTTGCAGGTCGTGAAGGAAAGTTTGTTACTGCAAACAAACTTAAAGAGCGACTTGAAAAAGAGATGGAAACCAACATTGCAATGCGCCTTGAACAGCTTGGAGAAGGAAGTTTTAAAGTCTCTGGACGTGGAGAGCTTCAAATCTCTATTTTGGCAGAAAATATGCGTCGTGAAGGGTTTGAGTTTTTGATCTC
Source organism: Hydrogenimonas thermophila (assembly GCF_900115615.1). Taxonomy (NCBI): domain Bacteria; kingdom Pseudomonadati; phylum Campylobacterota; class Epsilonproteobacteria; order Campylobacterales; family Hydrogenimonadaceae; genus Hydrogenimonas; species Hydrogenimonas thermophila. Next base: position 17,649 of record NZ_FOXB01000003.1, read on the forward strand.
TCGTCCGGAAGTTGTCATAAAAGAAGAGAATGGTGTACGTCTTGAACCATATGAACATCTTGTTATTGATGTACCTGAAGAGTTTAGTGGTTCTGTTATTGAAAAACTTGGACGCCGCAAAGCTGAGATGACAACTATGAACCCTATGCCAGATGGTACGACCCGCATTGAGTTTGAGATTCCTGCACGAGGACTAATTGGATTTAGAACACAATTTTTGACCGATACAAAAGGTGAAGGCATTATGAACCATTCATTCCTTGAGTATCGTGCATTTGTAGGACAGGTTGAGCATCGTGCTAATGGTGCACTTATCTCTATGGAGAATGGTAAAGCTCTTGGTTACTCTTTATATAACTTGCAAGATAGAGGAGTACTTTTCATTAAACCTCAAACAGAAGTTTATGTAGGAATGATTATAGGTGAACATTCTCGTCCTAATGACTTGGAAGTTAACCCGATTAAAGGTAAAAAACTATCAAATGTACGCTCTTCAGGAGCAGATGATGCTATTGTTCTTGTCCCACCTCGTGAAATGACTCTAGAACGTGCTATGGAGTGGATTGAAGATGATGAGCTTGTTGAAGTGACACCTGAAAATATTCGTGTACGAAAAAGATATCTTGATCCACATGTTCGTAAACGTATGGAAAAACAGAAAAAGTAAGTAGGTAGTGATGATTAGTTCTGATAACTTTTTAGATGCAATGCAAAGAAGGCATGCATGCAAGCTTTTTGATGAAACAAAAAGAATCTCTAAAGAGAAGTTGGAGCTGATTTTAGAGTATGGTCGTTTAAGTCCTTCATCATTTGGTATGGAGCCTTGGCGTTTTCTTGTAGTTCAAAGCCAGGAGATGAAAGAGAAGCTGCGATCTTTTTGTTGGGATCAGCCGCAAATTACGACGTGCAGTGATCTTGTACTGATTAAAACAGTTATCTCTCCACTTGCTCCAGGTAGCAAATATAGTCGCGATATGCTTTCACGCCGTGATTTACCAAAAGATAGAATAGAAGCCTATTTTGATATCTATGACAAGTTTGCAACGGCTAAAATGGCTGGTGAAGGCATCTTTTCCTGGAGTAGCAGACAATGCTATATTGCAGCTGCAAATATGATGACAGGAGCAGCTGCAATGGGTATTGACAGTTGTCCAATAGAAGGCTTTGAAAAAGAGAAAATAGAAAGTTTACTCAATATGGACCCGACAAAGGAAGAGTTAGCACTCATTATTGCCTTTGGTTACCGGGTAAATGAAGTTACTAAGAAGGTTAGACTATCACTCGACAAAATTGTCGAGTATATTTAAAAATCCCAGACAGCACCGATAAAGAATCCTTCTATATCTATGTCGCTGCTGGTATTATCTATATCATCAAACTTATATTTTTGAGCTCTGTATCCTGCTTCAACTCCAAGCCCCATAAAAAATTCATATCTGACATCAGCTTGCAAGTCATATATAATACTGCCATCATAAGTTATGTAATTTCCTTCTGCTCCTATTGAAAGATTATCTAAAAAAGGTAAAGGTACTCGTACATTTGCATAAATCATAGGAAATAGTACTTGAGTATCAATTCTTTGATTTAAATTATTATTTATTGCATATATCTCTGTATATCCGTCAATATATCGAAATGTTATACCAAGATCGGCATCAAAACCAATGTCAATTATTTCGTAATATAGTGAAGTATCAAAACTATTAAGTTGAATATCAGTTTTAATAGTTGAACCTACTGTGAATGTTTTATTACCGAAATTAAAAGTTTTTGTTAAATCAGCAGTATTTCCATTGCTGTTTACTTGTGTATATGCAACTCTGATGTTTGGGAAAAGTGGTATTGGATGTTCTATTTTAGCACGAATATAAACTTCGCTTTTTGTGTTTAAGTTTAAGTCTTTATCTAGATCAACTTTGTTTGTATCTGAAGTATTTGCTGGATTTTGAATCCATCCGCTTGGATCGTGATTCCATAAACCAATAGCTACTTCTCCTCCAATGTTATCTGCCATTGCAGAGGTTGTAAGTGCTATAACAGCAGAAGTAATAAGTGAAACTTTTTTCATTGTAGTCCTTTTTTTAATTTGTATTTATTCATATCGACAAAATTGACTCTATAGTTATCTCTCTTTTTGTATTTTTAGAACTAAAAATGCAGTTGTAGCAATTAATGCTTCAACAAGAAAAAGGTACTCACCATACGCCTGTCCTGCAATAATTGCTCCAATAAATCCACCTAAACCATAAGAGATACCAAGGAAAAACTGCTGTGCTAGAGCTTTTTGATGGTAAAGAGTGTGAAGAAGTGTAATTGAAGCAGTGTGATAAAGAGCAAATCCAAATGCGTGTAGACTTTGGGCTGCAAAAGTAATTGTCAAGTCATCAGGAAATAGCCATAGAAGCAGCCATCTTAATATTGTAAGAACAATGGTAACCTGTATAATAGTAAATAGATTTTTGTTAAGAAGCGGTCCTTGAAAATAGAGCATTATAATTTCACATATAACACCGAAACTCCAAAGCCAGCTAGTCATTTCAAGGCTGATTCCGTGACTTGTTTCATATATTGTGAAAAAGTTGTAAAATCCTCCAAAGCTAACCTGCATCAAAAAGAAACTTAGCCAAAGAGGCCAGTAACCAATAATAGAAAAGTTAGCTTTCCCCTCCTCTTTTTTCTCCTTAGGTACGCTTTGTTTTATACCGTATACAATTGCAAGTCCACTTAGTGTTGTAAAGAGTGTTGTACCAAGAAGATAGTTAATTGCATCTATTGGAGTATCAAGAACTTTACCAAGCCACAGTGCAATAAGCATAAAGCCTATAGAGCCAAAAAGTCTTGACTTACCATAAGTTGACCTGTTAAGTACATCTAATGCACGAGCTTCAACATATGGAAGAGATATGCTAATAGATGCTCCAAATAGGAGATTAACGATCAAAAGTGCTTCAAAACTATTTAATGCCGGATAAAAAAGAGTTACAGAAATTGATAAAATAAGAAGAGAAAGTGTATAGCTTTTTCTATCTAGTTCTACATGTTTTAAAAAGAAAAATGGCATTATAAAACGCATTAGAGGTGCAGCTGAAAGTAATATGCCAATTTGAGCGCTTGAGTAGCCAACCATTTGCAATGCTTTTGGAAAAAAGATTACATAAACACCGATAATTGCAAAATAGAAAAAGTAGAAAGCTGAAAGACGCCAGAACATTCAGGGTCCTCTGTTAAGGTTTATAGACGATACAAGTACCAGAAACGAGGTCGTGTAACCCCTTTTTATCTTTCATTATAAATGGTAATAAGATACCAAAAAATGAGAGAATGGAAGTTTGTAGCATTATATAACGCAAGACTAATTTTACAATGCCAGGTTTTTCATCTGTTTGTGGGTCTATAAGATATAGGTCATATGCTTTCATACCAGGAGTTTGAGCCTTTAATTTCCAAAATGCAAGGGTAATTATCATATGAACTGTTAAAATTATTAACCACCCTTGCCCCATATGCTCTTTAAATCCTTCTCTGTCACCCATAACAAGATATATGACAATGTATAAAACAGGCATTGTAATCATAAAGGTATCTGTCAACAGTGCTTTAAGACGCAGTGTAACAGGAGCGCATTGTAAAGATTTAACAGATTCTAAAATCTCTTCTTTCTCTTTTTTAATAGACTCAATCTTACCTTGTTTTACTTTACGCCAGCGCCCCATTCTCTCCCCTTAATTACCGCGGCTACCTGGTTTTATTGCTTCACTTCCCTCTTTACACATTGGACACTCCTCTGGTGCATACATAGGAAAATCGAAGTCTGCCAGTGCAAAGAAAGGCTTATCTTTAGGAAGTTTACAGTTAGGTTTGTCAGCTAAATCACTGCCTACACGTTTACAGAATCCTCTATTTGCCAGTGCTGCAAAACCGACAATATCTGCTCCAAGTCGTTCAATTTCTGCAGCTGCTTCCATTGCAGAACCACCTGTAGTGATGATATCTTCACAAATTAGTATCTTTTCACCCTTTTTTACTTTAAAACCTCTACGCAATGTCATTGTGCCATTGACACGTTCTGTAAAGATGTAACGACAGTCAAGTGCAGTTGCCAATGCAAAGCCTGCGATAAGTCCACCGATTGCAGGTGAACAGATTGTGTCAATTTCAAGACCATACTCTTTAATCTGCTCAGCCAATGACTCAGCAAGAAGTTTAGCTGTTTTTGGGTCTTCAAGAACTTTGGCTGACTGCAAATAGTACTCTGAATGGTTACCTGAACTTAGCTTAAAGTGACCGTGTAATAGTGCCTCTGCATCCATATAGATCTGTTTGATATCCACAGCTTAAACCTTTAGGACTTCTGCTTCTTTAGCTTTTACAAGTTCATCAACTTTTTTAATGTAGTCATCAGTAATTTTTTGAACTTGATCAAGCCCTCTTTTCTCTTCATCTTCAGTAATAACTTTATCTTTAGCAAGTTTTTTTACTTTGTCATTTGCATCACGACGAATATTTCTAATAGCAATTTTTGCTTTTTCACCCATTCCTTTTGCTTGTTTTGCACTCTCTTGTCTCTGCTCTACAGTCATAGGAGGGAAGAATAGTTTGATTGTTTCACCATCATTGTTAGGATTGACACCAATATTTGCCTGCTGAATAGCATGTTCAATATCTGGTAAAAGGTTTTTCTCCCAAGGACTGATAGTAATAGTCTGTGCATCTGTAGCTATAACACTGCCAACCTGATTTAGAGGAGTTGGAGTTCCGTAGTAGTCAACTTTTATGTTGTCAACAATATGTGTAGAGACACGACCTGTACGGATTGTAGTGAAATCTTTTTTTAAGACTTCTAAACTCTTTTCCATATGCTCTTTGGCATAATCATAAACACTATTTAGCTCTTCCATTGTTTTGCTCCTTTTTTTAATCGGTAATATTATGGTTTTACCAAAATTTTTGTACTTATTTTATCGTTATCAAGCTTTAAAATTAGACGGCTTCTACGATTTTTAAGCGGTTTATCCAGTTTGACTTTTACTCTATTGTTTTTTATAGTTACCAACTGCCATCCATAACCTGTAATATAAAGTTGTGCTTTTTTTGTTTTTACAGGTGTATCTATTTTTATGTGAATAGTTTTTACTATACCATCTTTTGGATAGTTTTTAGGCTCTATCCAAGTTGCTGGTAAGAATTTTATTTTTAATTTACTTTTTAGATTTGTACTACCTGTTAGTGCTATGCGGTCAATATCAAAAATATCAGAAAATTTTGAAACAGCACCTACATTTTGGTTCAGAATTGCTTCAAAATTATACTCTTTTGCTATCTTCTTTACACGATCATCATATTCACCATAAGGATAAGCGAAATATTTTGGTTTTACTCCTATTCGTTTTTGCATTAGTTCAATACCGGTAGCAAAATCTTTTTTTAGATCTTTACTACTCTTTGAAACCATATGTGGATGTGTATGTGAATGAAACCCCAACTCTCCATATTTTTTGGCTTCATTTATCTGTTTCCAAGTCATAAAATCACCATAACCCGCTTCAGTTGCTTTAGTATAAACAAATAGTGTGAATGGATACCCATATTTTTTAAAAACAGGCAATCCATTTTTATAGAAACTTTTATAGCTGTCATCTATGGTCAAAACTACCCAGTTATCTGGAATAGTTTTACCATCTTTTATAGCTTTTACAAGTTTGGATAAAGTAATAACTTTATATCCATTTTCTTTAAAATATTCAAACTCTTTTTTTAAAACTTCAATAGATGTATTTGTAGACTGATGTTTTATATCTCCAAAACGGTGATAAACGAAGATGTGGGCATCTGCCCACAGGCTCAGGCAAATGCAACTGAGCCAAAACCATAGGCGCATTATTTTTCTGTTGGAGCTTCAGGAGCTGATGGTACAGCAGGTGCTACAGGTACAGCAGGAGGTGTTGGTACACTGCTTTGTGATGGCAAATTATCTACAACAGATTGGTTGTAGTTTTTATTATAAATATAGCCTAATGCTATTGTATTTAAAATAAAGATGAGTCCAATGGTAAAAGTAGCTTTAACCAAAAATCCAGCAGGACCCTTTGCACCAAACACTGACTCATTAGATCCGCTATATGCACCAAGACCAATAGATGAACTTTTTTGAAGCAGAACAAGAATAGTCAATATGACAGCCAGTACGATTTGAAATACAAATAAAACGGTAATCATTGTAGAAATTGCCTTTGTAAAAAGTAGTGTATAATTAGCGCGCTATTATATCCTAAACATTATAGAAAGTAAATATGACTTCACATAAAGAGTTTCAAAGATTTGCTAAAACATACAGTCGTTATAGTCTAATTCAAGCGCGTGTAGCAGAAGCACTTGCAAGTAAAATTTCCGGTAGTTTTTCTCATATTGTAGATCTTGGGTGTGGTAGTGGTGGTTTTTTTAATGCCTATAAAAAACCGTTTATGAGTTATTTGGCAATAGACATTGCACCTGAAATGACGGCAATTCATCCAACTGCAAATGGTGTTGAAACAATGGTTGGTGACTTTAATGATCCAAAACTGTTTGAAGTATTGAAAAAAAGAGAGTTTGATCTAATAGTCTCTTCTTCTGCTCTTCAATGGAGTCAAAATCTTGATTGGACACTATCTCAAATAGCATCTTTTAAAAAGCCTGTTGCATTATCGCTCTTTACATCAGGTACATTTAAAACACTCCATAAAATTGCCGGTATATCTTCACCCATAAGATCAAAAGATGAGACAGTAAGATTACTGCAAAAGCATTTTGATGTGAAAATCGATACTCTTGAGTTTAGGCTATATTTTAGCGATAGACTCTCTATGTTGCGCTATATTAAACAAAGTGGTGTAAGTGGTGGTAAACGTAAACTTAGTATTACACAAACAAGAAAGATTTTAAGAAATTATCCTCTCTCTTATTTGCAATTTGAAGTTGTTCTTGCTGTTGGAAGATAACGTATATAAACTTTAGCATTTTGTATGACAGGATTTTTTTGATAAGGTTCTTTTAGATTTAAACGATAATACCTACCTCTCTCCCAATGTTCAGGCAGATATACAGCAGCATCAAAATCATCCAAGTCTTGATCATCATCAATAGTTATGCCTTGATGATCATACCTTACCCACAACTCAAGACTGCTATAGTTCATAATAAGTTTAGTATGTTTAGTTTCACCTCTTACTAAAAGAAGTGAAATTGGACGGTATGGTTCACAATTTTTAAATATATGTATGCATCCGCCAGATATATTAACTCTTACTATATCTCCATATTTTGCAAGTTTTAAAATTCTGTTTAGTCTTGCTTCTCTTTTTGCTGCTATTTCAAGCTCTTTCATTCTCTCTTGATGACGAAGTTTCTCTTCTAACTCTCTTTGTCTAGCTCTTTGATCAGCTTCTTTTTGAAGTAATTCTGCTTTAGTTTTTGGAGGGAGCTTTTTCCAAGTATCTTCATCCACTCCCATTGGGTATTTTGAAGAACATCCGGTAACAAAAAGTAGTATAACAATTGAATAAATAATGCTTTTCATACTTTAAATTATAACAATTTTTATGCTATTATCTACTTAAATTATTTTTTGGACATATGATGTGAAAAAAAGATGGAAAAAAGATTTAAAAGAGGTTATTTGTATTAATTCATACACAGCTAATAAAAAAGGCGTAGATAATACAGGTAATCTTTTTAGAAAGTGGTTAGAAGAGATAGGCTTTAAAACAGAAGTTTATCAGCGTGAATTGATTGGTGATCATCTCCATTTTCTCTCCAAAAAAAGTGATAAACGAGAAAAAATTTTACTTCTTGGACATTTAGATACAGTTTTCCCGCCCGGTACTTTTGAAGGATTTACTGAAGATGAAAATTGGGTTTATGGACCTGGTGTTTGTGATATGAAGGGTGGAAATATTGTAGCTATTGAGGCACTTAGAACAATATATAAAAAACTTGGCTATATTGAAGATATTGACTTTCTTTTAGTCAGTGATGAAGAGACAGGAAGTGATGATTCTAAACAATTGACAAAAGAGATTGCAAAGTCGTATGACAAATGTTTTGTATTTGAAGCGGCCGGTAAAGATATGGATGTTGTAATCGGTCGTAAAGGAATTGGAACATTTGAGATTACTATTGACGGTAAAGCTGCTCACGCGGGTACAAGTTATGAAAAAGGGTATGACGCAAACCTTGAAGCTGCAATAAAACTTCAAAAACTTGTCTCATTAACTGATTTACAAAAAGGTTCAACGGTCAATGTGGGAAAAATTGAAGGTGGTATAGGCGCAAATACAATTAGTCCCTACTCAAAACTACTTCTAGAACTCCGTTATGCTGATTATAGTGAGAAAAAACGCTTGATCAATGCATTAGATGAAATAGTCAAGACAAGTTTTGTTAAAGGAACAAATGCAAGATTAAGTGGATCAATACAACGTGATGTTATGGAGCCAAATAGTAGTCAAATCAAACTTGTTAAAGCAATGGAACATATTTCAGGACAAACTTTACCAACCGAAAAACGTGGAGGAGTAAGTGATGCCAATATTGTTGCATCGTGTGGGGTTGTAACTATTGATGGTTTAGGTCCTTTTGGTGATGGAGATCATACTCCAAAAGAGAGGGCTTTGAAAAGTAGTTTTGATGAACGAATAGAGTTAATGACAAAGGTATTAATATATCACCAACGAAAGGGGCGAATCTGTGAGTAAGAAGAGACGAGTTGGAATATGGATGTATCAAAATGGCGGTGGTGACAAGATTGAAAAAAAGATAGTCAAAAAGCTGAAAGAGAGAAATATAGAAGCTATAACAGGATTAAATCTGCGTGATGCTTATGTTAAAGGTGAGCATATTAAATGTAATGGTGTAAATATGGATGAGCTTGATCTGTTCTTCAGCTATAATGCAGGAGAGCAGACACAGTATCAGATGTATCTATACAAAGCATTGAACAACATAATCCCTTGCATCAATAATTTTGATTCTTTTGAGCTTACAGAAGATAAATTTCAAACAAACTATCTATTAAGAAACAGTGGAATAAAAACACCAGATTTTAGACTATGTCACAGAGATGACTCAAAACATCTTAAGAAGTTTATTAAAAAGTGGAGACAGATGGTTTACAAACCTACAGATGGCTGGGGTGGTGTTGGATTAACAAAGATTGATAATGAAGCAACACTAGATACTCTTCTTCCATTTTTAAATCAGATGGATTTACGCTTTTTCTATGTAGAAAAGTTTATAGACTATGATAAGACAGATTTTCGCATAGACATTGTTGATGGAGAGTTTGTCGGATGTTATGGACGAAAGGCAAATGGATCAGATTGGCGTACCAATGTTACAAGTGGAGGCAGTGTATTTTTGCGAGAGGCAAATGAAGAGGTTGTAGATTTGGCAAAACGTGCTGCAAAAATTACGGGACTTGAGATTGCAGGTGTTGACATTATATATGATAAAAAGAAAAAGGAGTATTTAGTTCTTGAAGTAAATGGTATTCCAGCTTTTGCTACTCCTGAGCAGGAGAAGATGGGACTAGATTTTAATAATAAAAAGATTGACAAAATAGTTGATCTGATTGATAAAAAAACTACAGTGAAAAAATAGTTAAAAGGAAAAAAGATGGCAAAAAGAAAAAAGCTTCCAAAACTTGGGCTTCTATATTTAGATTATGTTCTACGATTTTTTGATAGATCAAACTTTAAAGGCTGGCCAGACAAAATTGAGCAGGTAGTTTACCATTGGGGAAATGATAAAGATCGTTTTATAGAAGAGGTAAAACGTAAAAAAATAGATATTCTTATAGGAAATATTCCGGCAACAGCATATGAAACATTTAGAGAGATTGCAAAAGAGTTGCCACATGTGAGATTTGTTCCTTCATTAGAGACACAATTTGCCAATAAATCAAAAGAGAATGTTACTCTATTTTGTGAAAAACATAATCTTTCTCATCCTAAAACAAAAATCTTTTATAACAAAGAAAAAGGATATAAGTATCTTGAAGAGTGTGAATATCCTATTATTGTAAAACGCTCTTACGGTCCTTCTAATTATGGTGGTTACTATGTTCACAAAGTGAAGTCAAAAGAGGAAGCAAAAAAACTTTTTGATGAGAAGAAGTATATGCCTATGTATATTCAAGAGTGCATACCTCTTCGTGCAGATATTCGTGTTATGTTAATTGGTCACAAACCTGCTTGTGCTTTTTGGCGTGTTGCAGGTGAAGATATGGAGATTACCAATACTTCTCAAGGTGGATATATGACTTATGATGGTGTTCCTATGGGTGCACTTGAGTTAGCAGTAGAAGCATCAAAAGCTGCAAAAGCTGAGTATTGGGCCTGTGATATTGCTGAATATGATGGAAAGTATTATATTTTGGAGTGTGCTACTGCATTTGCAGCTTTCCCATATTTTCGTGATTGGATAGGACAGTATCTTATGTGGGATTTTAGCAATGGATACTTCAAAAAACCACATATTCCACTCTATAGCTGGGAAGAGCTTGGAAAAATCAACTCATCTTTACTTCGCACTATGCGTCATATTGAGTTTAGCAAATATATTCCATCTGCTGACGGAGCATATTATCTTAACGACAAAGATGGAAAGTGGGATATAGAGTTGACAGAAGAGAGTAAGCCGGAAGACATACCTGACAATAGTCATCTTTTGGAAAATATTAAAGATGAAGCAGACCTTCCTGATGTTGTTAAAGATGAAGCAAAACGTGGAGAGAAAAAGCATAGCACTCTTGATAATAATGAAATGTCACTTGAAAGCGTGACATTGACAGAGTTAATGACACTTCATGGAATGGAAGAGGAGATTGCAGTTGAAGTTATAAAATATATTCAGAGCCATGATATGAAAAGCATTGATGAATTGCTTGAAGTTGAAGGTATTGATAAACAAACACTAAAAGTGTGGGCAGAAGATTTACACAGTAAGGCAGATGTAAATAGAGCTAGTGTAAAAGTATTGAGTAAGATAAAAGCAATTGGTAAAAAGTTAGCTGAAAAAATTGTAGAGTTTAGAGAAAAACATGGTCCTTTTGAGACATTGGAAGATATGTTGAAAATAAAAGGTCTTGGTAAAAAGAAACTTGATAAAATTCGTAACCATATTGCTATAAAATAGAGGATATCGATTGAAACAACTTTACCACTCTTATGATGAAGCGGTAGCACTATTTAAAGAGTTAGAGTCTAGAAGACCAGATCTTTTTCGTACTGAAGTAATAGGTCAAACTTGGGAAAAACGTGAAATTATAGCTGTTACTATCACTCAAAATATTGAAATTGCTGATACAAAACCGGCACTATTTTTTACAGGTACTATTCACGCTAGAGAGTGGATCGGTTTGGAATTAGCTATAGGGTTTGCACAATATGTTGATCGTAATATAGCTTATGATCATATAGTGCAGGAAGCATTGGAAAACTCAACTATTTATATGGTTCCATGCGCCAATCCTGATGGATTTGAGTATTCTAGAAATCATTTCTCATTTTGGCGTAAAAATCGTCGACAAAATGCAGATGGCAGTTATGGAGTTGATCTTAACAGAAACTTTCCAGTAGGTTTTGTTAAAAGTAATAATCCGTCATCAAATGTTTATGGAGGTCCTGCACCTTTTAGCGAACCTGAAACAAGAGCTATTCGTGACTTTGTAGAGAGTCATAAAAATATTGCAATTGCACTCGATTATCATTCACAAGGAAATGTATTTTTCCCTGCTCACGATTTTAGGCATGAAGATACAATAGATACGACAGATATGAATGTACTTTGTGCCAATATGGCTGAAGAGATTAGAAAGATAAGTGACAGAGAGTATGGCATACATCAAGGCAAACCACCGACAAAGCTTATTAGTGGTAGTGGACGTGAATTTTACTACTCAAAAGGTATAATAGCTTCTGTTGTAGAAGTAGGAACAAGAAATATCTCTGACTATCTTGATGATATGATAGAGCATATAAGAGAGCATATACCGGCACTCTTGACTTGCCTTAAAGAGGTTCCAAACTATGCAATAGAGACTGTTATGCCAAGACCAGAAAACTTTCGTGCCACATATGTCGGTATTGACAATGTAACTCTTGAGTGGGAGCCATACTCTTGTTGTAAAGAGAGTGATGAAATCTATTTTGAGATTTACAGAAGCAGACGTGAAAAGTCATATTGTCGCCCTTTTAACCTAATAGGACTTACACAAGCAAACCGTTTTTCAGATAGTAACTTGCAAAGTGATTCACCATACTTTTATCATATTCGAGCTGTAAATAAAAAGAGTGGACAAAAGTCACCATTTGCTCCTGTATTGGCAATACGTACACATGTAGATGATGATGAATTTCACCGTACCTATTTTCCTACTCCAGATAAAACCGGTTATGTTGCACAAAAGTCAAAAGATAATGCATCACATTTTGGAGTAAATTCACTTTTTGTAGGTATAAATGAGACTAAAGGTATAAGTTACTCTGTTATTACAATTCCTCTTAAAACAATTCCAAAAAATGCTGTTATAAAACGGGCTCGTTTGCGTCTTTACCCTATGAATCGTGTAGGTGTAACTGTAGAGAAGTTTGGAGAGTGGGATATTGGCATTGTAGATCCTGAGAGTATTAAAGATTTAACCTCTTTTAAAGATGTTGAATCAATGAAAATTCGTTCATATGTCGGTCGCCCTACTCTCTCAAATCATTTGACACAAGGAATTTGGCGAAGTTGGGAATTTAGCGAGGTTGAGTGCAAAGCACTGCAGGAGCAGATTACCAATGAACAGGTTGTCTTTAGAATTGAAGGTCCTAAAACATTAAGTATAGGCCGTACTTCTCAAATGATGCAGTGGGATATAGGATATGGAAAGTTTGGTGGAGGATTAGCTTTTAGACCTCATCTTGAAATTACCTATACGCTTGAACCAAATAGAATGGAACTTTTTCCAAAACAAAGTTTTACAGTATGTGCAGATGGCATTGAAGATGGAAAAATCTTAAGTGGTTTTGACAGCAATGGTAAAAAGATTTATGCTACATTTGATTTTGAATTAGGTTCTCTTCCAGACTGGGAGTTTATGCAGATTACTCGTGCTTATGTAGTTTTAAACCCAATAAAAGTGTATGCCAAAGATAACATACGTTTTCATTTGGAGATGATAGATGCAGATGCAGAACGAGATTATGAAGCTATTAAAGCACGTCGCATAATAGAAAATATAGGTTATGATGTCAGTGTGAGTGAATTAAAAAATCAAGAGCAGGTTTTTGTTTTTGATACATATGCAATTCAAGAGTTTGGCAATAGGTTAAGAGATAAAAAATCTATTGCATTTTTACTTCGACCAAGTAGTGCACAAAAACTGACGAGAAACTCTGTTATAGAGTGGCATAGTTCTCATCCTGAGTTTACTCCAAAATTGGTAATAGAGTATCTTCATAAACGAAGACGACCTGTATCACCTGTAACAAACCTTAGCTTTAAAATTGAAAATGGAAAAGTGCGTTTAAGTTGGAAAAATCCAAAAGATAAAGACTTCAAAGGGGTTTTTGTTATAAAAAATAGATTTAGAAAGCCAATATCTCCTTATGATGGAGATAAACTATATGGTGGTCCTGATGAATGGACATATGATGATTTTGGAGCTTTAGATGTGAAAAAGTACTATGCAGTTTTTACTTATGATGATGTACCAAATTTCAGTGAGCCAGTTATTTTAGAGTATCAGCCCAAAAACAGTGGTTGATAATCTTATTTAATTGGCAATATTTTAATAGAAAATATAAAAAATAGAGGCATTACATAGAGATTGACAATAATTGCAAAGAAGAGTCCACCCATAATGGCTATGGCTAAATTTTGTATCACCTCTGTACCGCTACCAATAGCCAAAGCGATCGGTAGCATTGCAAAGGCATTAGAGAGCATTGTCATTAAAATAGGACGTACTCTTACTCCAATGGCATCAATGAGGCGTTTCATTTCATCATTATCCTTATCAGTATGCATTTTGTAAAAATCATAAATTAGTACATTATTGTTAATGACGATACTAAGTACAATAAGCATACCCATAAAAGCAGTAATATCAAGTGGTTTGCCTGTTAATTTAAGTGCTAAGAATATACCACTGAGTGTTAAAAGCATAGCTGTCAAAATATTGAAAGCTATGCGAATATCACTAAAGTGGAGCAGTAAACCTGTAAAAATAATGAGAATCGCAAAAATAATGACATAGGTCATCTCTTTAAATGACTTTTGCTGCTCTTTGTAAAAACCGCTAATATCAGTTGTAATATTGGAAGGTAAATTTGCTTGTGCTAAAACTTGTTGGATAGAATGGACAATACTGGACATATTATTACCCATAAAACGGATACCCAAAATGCAGACAGGTGATAGGTTAAAATGGGTGACTTCAGCAACTCTGTTTTGATAGCTTATATCAGCGACTTTAAAAAGTGGAATACTCTTTTTAAGCAAAGGAGAGTAGATAAACAGCTCTTTTTGCAAATAGTCAATCGGGTCTCTATCGGTACGACTCATTAATACTCTTATATTGATTAGCTTTTCGCCTTGAGCTACAGAAGCAACACTTTTACCATAGTAGAGGCTTCTAATCTGTGTAGCAACACTCTTTTCATCAATGCCATAGATAGCTTTGGAATCTGGTTTAAGACGGATATTGATAGATGGTGAAGCGTAAGATGTAAGAATATTAACCTCTTCAACACCTTTTAGAGGTTTTAAAAGTTCTTTTAGCCGATAGCCTTGTTGCATCAATTCATCTGGATCGGAGCTAAAAAGCATTACAGCAATGGGAGCATCAGCTCCCATAATATCTCCAAGGCGATCTTCGAGAACTTGAGAGAGTCCAAGCTCTTCAAGATTTGGTACTTCAGCTTCGATCTGTTTACGTAAATCTTCAATTATTTCAAATGAACTTCGCTCTCGATTTTTTTTGAGTGTGACTAAAAAGTCTCCTTCATTTGATTGTGTGGATATTTGTCCGAGTGATGTGCCTATGCGCATTGTCCACTGATCAACTTCTGGTATGTTTTCAATAATATTGCTGATGGCTGTAAACTCTTTTTGACTTTGTGTCAGTGATGTTCCTGGTGGCAATACAATATCTACAACAATATTTCCCTCGTCCCATTTTGGAAGAAATGTTGAAGGTGTTGTTTTGTACAGATAAAAGCTCAATCCAAATCCTGACAAAATCATAGGAATTGAGATCCAAGCATAATGTACTGAACGATTTAAAAAGGTTTTATATTTCAGAACCATTGCATCCATTATATTTGTCTTTTCATCTTTTTTGTCCGGCAGTGCTATGAATGCAATGATTGGTGTAAGAAAGACAGCAATAAGTTGAGATATGATATATGTTACAACCAGTACAAATGCTAATTGTTTGAAAAAGAGTCCTACAATTCCACTAACAAGCAGTAGTGGTAGAAAAATAAGTATTGCCAAAAGTGTAGCGACAGTCATAATGGGTAAAATCTCTTTTGAGCCTTCTATGACAGCATCTTTTTTTGAAACTCCTTGCTTGAAGTGTCGCTCTATATTCTCTATGACAATAATCATATGATCAATCAAACTTCCAAGTGCTGCCGCCATTCCTCCTAATGAAAAGATATTGAAATCGATCCCTGCAAGCTTCATACCAATCATTGTAATGAGAAATGTGATAGGAATAATCAATAAAGAGACTAAAGAGAGTGTTACTTTTCTAAGGAAAAAGAAGACAATGAGTACAGCAATGATTCCACCTAAAATAATAGCATCTCGAACACTATGAATGGCTTCTTTAATAAAGTCTGTGCCATCATATGTAGATCTTATTTCTATTCCCTCTTTTTTCAGTTTTGGAGCAAGCTCTTTTAGTTTTGCATTAAAGGCATTGACAACATCAATAGCATTTGCATTTGGTTGACGCAGAAGATTAAATACAACACTGTTTTTAAATCCTGTTGTGGCACTAAAAGCTTTTATAGGAGCTGTACGCTCTACAAGAAGTGATATATCACTTAGCTTAATAGCATGTCCATTTGGTAAAGCAATATCAAGATTGAGGAGCTTTGAAGCATCATCACTCTTTTGATAGAGTGATAACACATATTGGCGATGATAATCTTCTATCAATCCTAAAAACTCTATGATGTTTTGTGCTTTTAGTTGATCGATAACTGTTTGCACGTCAAGGTTGTATCCGTGCATTTTTTTGGTATCTAATAGAAGTTTATATTCACTCCATTCAGGTGCTTTCATCTCTATATCATAAATACCTGGAATAGATAGAAAAACAGGTTTTAGTTCATAATATAGTTTTTCACTCAACTTTGCACGTGAGATACTGTTTGAGCCAATAGCATAAATGGCAACCGGATATATACTTGGTGTAGCCTGCCGTATGGTAATCTTAGCATTAGAAGGAATTCGGTTTTTAATATCTGCCACCCTTGCCTGTACCAACTGATAGGCTAAATATGGGTCAATATTCCAATTAAAATATATGCTTATATTAGTCGAGCCAATAGATGTTGAAGATACTATTTTTTCAACATCCTGTATTGTTTTAAGCGCCTCTTCGCTTGGTTTTGTAACAGAAAAGAGCATTTGTTGAATTGGTGTATATCCATTGTCAATACTAACTTCAATACGGGGGAAAAATAGGTTTGGAAAAACGCCTTTTGGAATAGAGTATGAGAGTCTGTAACCGACACCTGCCAATAAGAAGATAATCAGCAAAATAGCTAGTTTGTTTTTAAGAATATATAGAAAAAATTCTCTACCTTTGGTATTGTACTTGCTCATTTAACAATCTCCACAGCAATACCGTCATGAAGCATATAAGCATTTTTAAGTACGATTTTATCGGATGGTGATAGTCTATCGCTTACAAGCACTCTACTTACCATATCTTTTTGAATAGTTATAAAGTGGAGTTTGGCAATACCTTGTTTTATTATAAAAATTGCCGGTCTGTTTTCTATTAGAACTATAGATTGCTTTGGAATAATCCATCCGCTAATTTTTTTAGTCATAATATCTGCTTCAATATTTAAGTTGGCAGGTAACGGTTTGTTTGGTTTTGCAATAACATTGACAAGGTTGTCAGTTGTTTTTGGAAGGATTTCAACTATCTTAGCTTTTATGGTTTGATCATCAACTTTTAAAGAGACTGTTTCACCTGTGTACAGTTTTTTAGCAAATAGATGAGGTACAAAGAGTCTTACTTGCATATTTTGGCTTTGAATTTTACAAACATAACCTCCATATCCAATATAGCTACCATCTGCTTTTAATTCAGTTACAAAGCCTGAAAATGGTGCTTTTATAACAAGTTGTTTATATTGTATAGTCATCTTTTCAAGTTTGTTTTTAGCTTTTGTCAACTCCAATTTTTTACTATTTAGTCTGTTTTGTTGAGATAAGTAGTCATTATTGCTGATAATGCCAAGATCTAGCATCTCTTTTGCACTTTTTAGTTTTTTATTTTCAATATTAATGGCATTTTGTATTAATTCGATCTGCTCTTTTAAACGACCGATACTCTTTTTTAACTGAGGGTTTTCTAGTATTGCAATAACATTACCTTTCTCTACTTGCTGTGCATTTATGACATGGTTATGTAAAATACCTTCAGCTTGTGTATTGACACCATATGCCATTTCAGCCTCTACAATGCCTCTTACCTTTACTTCTATTGGCAGTTCAGCTTTTTTAGGTTCAACAACACTTACTTTTACATGATGTGACGATAGTGCAAAAAGCGTGTTGCAAAATGTAAGAATTAAAATGAGAATATATTGAGGATTATTCATATATTTTTCCTGTGCTTAGGGTATTTAGAATGACAATATTTTTTTGCTTTGTAATGAGAGCATCTATCTCTTCTTCTTGAATTGAGAGTAGTGATTGAAGTGTTTGAAGGTAACTGTTAAAGTCAATATAGTGTTTCAAATATGCTGTTTTAACTCTTTGCATTGTCAATAATGCACGTTGTAGTGCTGGTTTAAGTATCTTCTCTTTACGTTTAGCTGCTTGAATTTTTCCAAGATAATCTAAATAACGCTCTTGTTCTTTAATTTTTAGAGAAATTTCTTCACTTTTTACTCTTAAAGCCTGTACTTTTGCAGCTTCAGCCTCTTTTTTTAATCCACTGTCAAAGTTCATGTGAATACCGGTAAAAAATGAGTAATTGTTACCATTTGCAGTGGGATCACTGTTTTGTTGGTAAGCCGCACCTATTACAGCATCAGGCAACCAGCTTTTTTTAATAAACTCTGCCTCTTTGTTTGCAATTTTGCTTTCAATTTTTTTATACCTAAGAAGTGGATTTTGTTTAATGAAGTTTGAAATATCGGTATGAATAGATACTTCTTCAAAATTTGGAATTGGTTGATCAGGGACATAAAGATTCAATCGTTGGCTAAGGTTTTTAACAAGCTCTTCTTCTTGAACGATACGTCCATGAAAAAGTGTAAGAGCATTGGCAAATCTTTCACTCTCAATTTTAGGTATTGCACCTGCTTTATATGCTTCTGTAAGCTTTGTCAATATCTCTTTTTGTTCATTATAAAATCGTTGATGCAGTGTTAACAACTTATGTATGCGATGATAAGCAGCAATCATATTAACAAGTGATAAAAAGAGTTGCTCTTTTCTCTGCCAAATAAGATATTTTGACTTTTCTGATTCAAGATACAATTTTTCTATAATCAGACTATTTTTATTAAATATGTCAATGTTGTCACTTAATGAATAATCTATTGTATGAAAATAATTAGGCAGGAGTTGATCTTTTGTTTGTGTATATTGGATATCTACTGAAAAATTGGCAAAACTCTGAAGTTTTTTAGCTGATATTCTAAGATTTTTTTCTTTGTTGATCATTTGAATTTGATCTTCTAATGACAATCTTTTTTGTGCAGTTTTTACATACTCAACAATAGAATTTGAAGCCAATAGAGCAGAAGGTATGATGATAAATAGAGCAAAACTTTTTACTATTTTTGTCAATTTTGAGTATCCTTCAATTAATATTTGGCAAGGAGCAAAAATGGAGTAGGAATAGCTCTCTTACCACTATGATTATGAAATAGAAAGATTATTTGAATATGAAAGAAATATGAAAATTTTTTAATCTTATAAAAATGGTCAAGTTTTAATTTGTATAAATATAAGAAGTAGTAAATTTGCATGGATTTAAAGTAGATGAAGAAATGGTCGGAGTGGCGGGATTTGAACCCTAAAGGAATGATATTCTAAAGTTTCTTAATGTTATCTATTTATTTGTAATAATCCCTAAAATAAGGCATTTAGTTAACCTTGCTATTATATAAAGTTTTCTATACTTTTAGCAAGTAATTTATATTTTGGGTAGCAATAGGGTAGCAAAATATAAAGCACTCAAAGGCTAAAGGGGATAATATGGCAAGGGTAAAAAGCAAGAAGTATCAGGGAGTATATCTTAACAAGTTAGCAAATGGAGATGTTAGCTATTCATTCACTTACAAAGATGAAGGGGGTAAAAAAGTATGGGTAACAGTTGGCAAAAAATCAGCAGGTATTACTGAAATATACACTTACAATAAAAGGAATGAGTATATTAATAAAATTAGATTAGGTGAAGACCCACTAGAAGCAAAAAAGATACGTAAAAGTAAGGTTTTGGATGATGCATATCAACTCTATATAAAAGATAGAGAGCTACACAATAGAGCATTACACGATGAAATAGCCAGATATGAGAATCATATTAAACCAACATTTGGAGCTATTCCAATAGCCTCTATAACTCCAGAGGCAATACAAAAACTACAAAAACAAAAAATAGATGAGGGATACAGTCTAAAAACTGTAAATCATATAATCAACTTACTATCAACTATCATTAATGTAGCTATAGAGAAAGAGCTATTTAAAGGTAACAACCCAGCTAAAAAAGTTAAACGCCTTAAAGTGGACAATGCAAGAGAACGCTTTTTGAATGTTGATGAGGTTAAATTATTGCTTGATACAGTTAAAGACAATCCAATGATTTATCTTTTTTGTAATCTTGCATTATCAACAGGTGGACGACTTGAAACAATACTTGCAATCCAAAAAAAAGATATTGATCTAAACAGTGGGACAATAAAGCTAAAAGACTTTAAAAACAATAGTACCTATACAGGATTTATAAATAATAATCTTCACTCTTTATTAGGTGACTTACTACCAAAACTAAAAGCAAATGATTATATTTTAAGTGGCAATAGTGAACCACTAACAGCACGACAGATACAAGTACCATTAAAACGAATATTGGATAATCTCTTTAATAAAGGATTGAAGCCAAACGACCGTAAAAACAGAGTAGTTATACACACGCTAAGACATACATTTGCAAGTCATTTAGCTATTAATGGAACTCCAATATACACAATTCAAAGGCTTATGAATCATAAAGATATAAATATGACGTTGAGGTATGCAAAGTTAGCACCAGATAGCGGACGGGAAGCGGTTAAAGGTTTATTTTTTTCTTAAAAGTTAACATTTTAAAATATTCATTCTATAAAAGTTAAAGTAATATTGTGTAATATCGTGTAAAGTCTTTTATACGAGGTAATATAATGAAGACGGTTTTAGGTTTTGAATTGACAGATGAACAGTTTGAAGAGTTAGCAGAATATATAAATTTAGATGAACTAAAAAGACAGATAAAAGAAGACTTTAAATATCCAGAGGACTATATAAACACAATATTTTTTGAAGATTTTTATATTGAAGATTTTGGAGAAGTTAATAATACAGTTAACAAAATATTGATAAACATCTACAAAATAATAAGAAAATATTACAATATTGAAAAAGATACTTTTATTAATAAAATCATTGAATGGAATTGTGATTATATTAGTGATAAAGTAAAAAATGATTTTTTTGATTATTTAGCCGATTATGTACAGAATGAACCAGAAATATTGAGAAAAATAGTTGGTAGTTATGTTATAGGTTTTGAAATAAAAGAATTAGATAATAAGATTATATTTGAATGTTATGAATCAGATGGAGATATAGACGGAGATATGATAGTAATTACAATTGAGAAAGAATTAGATGAAATCATCAAAATCATTAAAGATGATGTAATAGAAACAGTGTATAGAGTCTTATCAGAATATCTAAAAGACTACAAAGACGCAGGAACTCACGATAATCTATCGTTAGATCAGAAAAAGGACGGACTTTAACCACACGATAAAGATAATCAAATCAATTATTGAATCACTTGATAACAGCCCTATAAAAGACAAGGCTACAGATTTGCTTGATACCTTAGACAAAAAGATAAACAGCACCAAAGACGGAGCATATAAACCACTCAAAGAGCTTTTAAAATGGATAGATAACGCTAATGTAGGGTACATAATGCAAGATGAAAAAACGGGTAAAATCTTTTATCCAGTAATTGCAGATATGCTTTATTTTGAGCTTAAAACTATTGCATACATCAAAGAGCCATTTATAGAGGCTTTATGGAGTAGATATTATGAGATTTTAAACAGTGAAAAATCTAAAGAGATATTTAATCGATTAGATGAAACAGATAAAAGAGCGGTTATCTATTTAGTTAACTGTAAAACCATAGGAAAACAAAGGCATTATTTAGCCTCTTTATTTAGTAGGGAATTGAAGATTGAATACAAGCATATTAAAAAGCTAATAGAACATCTATTTTATCCAGTTCCTAAAAATGCAAAATTACCAAATGAACCAATGAAAGAACCACCAGAGCCAATAATTAATCCTCTTAGATACTCTTTTAAAATAGCCTCTTAACTCTATAAAATCTTAAAAATAACCTCATCAAATCCCTACTTTATGGGATTTTATCACCGTTCGGAAACTTTTACTTTTATTTCCGTACCCAGAGACCCCTAAACATTCCATAATTTCACCAAACAAACACAAAACGGAGGTGAGATTATGGAAACCACAGCAAAGTTAATCTATGAAGATTTAAGAAGCCGTTACAACAGAGCGGTTATAGGTAAAAAAGATTTAGCTAAAGAATTAGGCGTATCTCTTTCTACTATCGATAACTACATTCACAGAGGTTTTGGAATCCCACCATATAAAAAGCTAGGTACAGCACATAATGCGAGAGTGGTATTTAATCTTGTAGATGTAGCAAACTTTTTAGCACAGACTATCAAGACAGCATAAGGTAGCTTAATGCAGGACATCAAAGAGCTAAAAGCTTACCTTGATAAACAGGTAGTACGGGATATTTTAGAATCATTAGGCTATGAGTTTAACCGTGTAGGACAATTCAGGCTAAGAGATGAACGCACCCCGTCAGCCAGTATCAGGCGTGATGGACTTATCAAAGATTTTGGCAGTGATTGGAGCGGTGATATTTTTGCATTACTCCAGGAGTATCACTCTATGACATTTAAAGAAGCGGTTAATTATGTAGCTAACTATTTAGGTTTATCAAGTGTAGATGTTGAGGTTAAAAAAGCCCCCAGATTTACCCCTAAACCAAAGGAAGAGCCAAAGCCAAAGTATGACATTACCAAGATGTATGAACGCCTTAAAAGCCAAAAAGAGAGTTTAGGAGTAAAGATTTTGGATCAATTCTATAATGACTTAATTCCGAAGTCAATATTAGCCGAGACAGAACACACCAGTTTAAAAAAGATGATCGGCTATGACAAACGCAACGAAAGCTTTACCATCTCTTTACTTAAAGGTGATGAGGTTAAAGCGGTAACTATCCAAAGAACCAAAGACGGTACTAAATGGAAGACATACGGCAAAAAGTCCTATATCCCTTACAGGGTAACTCTAAAGCCTTATGTTTTTGTAGTTTTTGGAATGAAAGAGATACTAATAATGGAGAGTTGGAAAGAGCCTTATATCGGCTTTCAAAGTGATTCAGTGGCTAAAGGAATAGCAAACAGCCCACAGGGAGCAGAAATTAAAGAAGCGGTAGCAGATAGAACGCTCATATTGTTACTTGATAATGATACATCCTGCTTTGAAACTATAGAGCCGATAAGTGCATATTTTAGCAATAGTGCAGTAATAGTGATCGACTTTCAAAAACTACTCTTTGATCAAGAGTTACCAAAGGGTTATGACTTTTACGATTTTGTAATGTGGTGCGAGAGCCTAAAGGTAGCCGAGTTAATGCTGAATGATTTTATAACGGGCTACCCTTTTTATGATGTTAGTGCAGATGTAATACCAGTTTTAGCGGAGGTAGCATAATGAGCGACCTTATAGAGAAAGCCATAAATACAAGGCTAAACCAAAGCCAAAACACAGATAAACCAATTAATGCAATTGTACCACAAAAAGAGACACAGCCAAAGCCATTTTTACAGCCATTTACGGCATTGATAAAAGACTATCAACCCCCT
Organism: Hydrogenimonas thermophila; assembly: GCF_900115615.1. Classification (NCBI taxonomy): domain Bacteria; kingdom Pseudomonadati; phylum Campylobacterota; class Epsilonproteobacteria; order Campylobacterales; family Hydrogenimonadaceae; genus Hydrogenimonas; species Hydrogenimonas thermophila. The sequence continues at coordinate 41,120 of NZ_FOXB01000003.1, forward strand.
AAATGGTTAGTAAAAGGAATCATACCAAATCAAGGACTTATAGAGTTTTTTGGGGCGAGTGGAAGCTTTAAAAGTTTTATTGTGCTTGATATTGGATACTGCATATCAACGGGCATAAGTTGGCACGGACACGAAGTAAAACAGGGTAATGTGGTTTATTTTGCAGGGGAAGGACATCACGGGCTTATATCACGGGTAAATGCACTCCAAAGACATTATGGAAAACCTCCAGATGGTTTTTATAGATCAGAAAAACCTATAAATTTGAGTGATGAAAAAGAGTTGCAAGAAATTAGCGAGTACTTAAAGCAAATAGGAAATATTCAGCTTGTAATCATTGATACACTGCATAGAAATAGCGGGGAGTCAGACGAAGACAGTGCAAAAGATTTTGCAAAGGTACTAAAGAATATTGATAAATATTTAGCACCTTATGCAAAGGTAATAATGTGGGTACACCATACAGGACACGGTACAAAAGAGAGAAGCAGGGGAACATCTGCACGTTACGCCTCATTGGACGCTTGTTACCTCATCAAAAGAGATGATGACAGCAATATTATAGAGATGAAGTGTACCAAGATGAAAGACGCTGAAGAGCCAAAGCCTATGATGTTTGAGATGGAATCTATAGAGACTGAACTAATCAACCCAGATACAAACGAGCAGATCAGATCATTAGTACCAGTCAAAACAGATAAAACAGGAAGCACCACCAAGGATAAGCCACTTACAAAGCGTCAAAAAGATGTTTTATCAGCTTTGAGACTTGCAATCAAAAACGATGGGCGGGAACTACCAGCCGAGATAAAAGAGCGTGAGGGTTTTATAGAGGGTAGAGGTGTTAAGTTGGAGCAGTGGAGAGATGAAGCCTATAAAGTGATAGATGTTGATTCAGATGATGAAAAATCAAAAATGGAAGCTAAGAAAAAAGCATTTCAAAGAGTACGAAAAGAGTTAAAAGAGCGGGACAAAGTGGTTATTTATGATGAGTGGTGTTATGTTCCGTCAGACTGTAAGCGTAAATATCAAAGGGACAAGCAAGGACAAAAACCTATAAAAGGCGAGTAAGTCCACAATTTAGGGATTTAAAAGCATACGGGACATACGGGACAAAGCGGGACATTTAGAAATTTTGTCCCGCTGAACAAAACACATCAAGCGGGACGGGACGGGACACACCCCTATAAGGGGTGTCCCCGTGTCCCGTTGGTGATGTTGGCAATTTAAAGACTATCTTTTTAAAGGGGAAAAATACAATGCAACTTATGCAACATCAACAGCGTGGAAGCAAAGAGATCCAACACCTCATCAAAGATAAGATGATGGCAATCGTACAAGCTCCAGAGAGAAGCGGTAAAACTCTTATGACTATAGACGCTATAGCAAACCTACCTTTTAGCAGGGTATTAGTCATCACTAAGAAAAAAGCGATTGATGGTTGGAAAGATGATCTTAAACTCTATAACGATAACTTTCAATCTATTAAACGAATTGAAATAGAAGTTATCAATTACGAAAGTTTGCATAAAGTAGCTATCAAGCCAGAGTTAATCATTATCGATGAATTTCACTACTCTATATCTTCATTTCCAAAAACGCCCGCTAAAGCAAAGCTAATAAGAGATAATTGGTTAGACGTGCCAAAGATTTACATATCAGCCACACCAGCACCAGAGAGTGCTAGTCAATGGTTCCATCCTATGTGGCTAAGTAGTCATCATCCATTTAGCCAGTTTAAAAACTTCTATGAGTGGGCTAATAAGTTTGTAAATATCGAGTTAAAGAGTTACGGACACGGTACAGTCAAAGATTATAGCAATGCTAAAACAGATCAGATCATGCAGTACATCAGACCCCACCTCATCCAAATAAAAAGAGAAGAGACGGGCATTAAATTTCAGCCATCCATAGTACCCGTATATATAGACTTAGACCCCCGCACAATAGCACTAATTGAGAAGCTGAAAAGAGATCGAGTATTAGGGCGTACATTCATAGCAGATACGCCCGTAAAGTTGATAAATGGAATGTACCAGTTAGAATGCGGGGCTTTACTTGTAGATGGCATTTATCACGATATGGGAAACCGTGAGCATATCAACTTTATTAAGTCTAATTTTGGAGATACTAAAGATGTAGCGATTATGACCCGTTGGGTTGGAGAGCGTCAGATAATGGAGAGAGAATTTAAAAACGCATTGATTCTAAGCAGTCATAGCCACGCAGAGGGGGTAGAATTAAGCCACGTTGAACATCTCATAATATCAAGCCTTGATTACTCAACAGCACGATACCAGCAACGCAATGCACGTCAAGCCAGTGTCAAGCGAAAGACCCCTATTAAAGTACACGTTTTAATGAGTAAGGACCAGGTAAGCGAAGCAGTTTATAAAATCGTAGCACTTAAACACCAGGACTTTAAAGCCAGAATGTTTATGTCAAAAGTGAACACACCTTATAAACCGTTCACTTATGCAAGATAAAGCCCTAATTATCGTTATTTTAGCGTTCACTTACAAAGGTTAAACAATGACAGAACAGCAGATACAAAAAGAGATCATCAAATATCTTGAATCTATAGGAGCGTATACCATCAAGACCATTAGGACCAACAGAGCAGGAACGCCCGATATAATTGCTTGTTTAGATGGTAAATTTATCGCTATTGAAGTTAAACGCAAGGGTAACAAGCCCACGCCCCTACAATTAGCCAAAATAGAGCAGATAAGAGCGTCAGGCGGTATAGCATTTATAGCGTATAGTAAGGATGATGTAGTTAAGTGTTTAAGCGGGTCCTTCTAAGGCTAAAAGCTTATGCGGGTGCTCGTGACCGCAGAAAACGTACACAAAAACATTTTTTTTCTTTGTCTCATATTCTCAAAATAATGAAGACACCTTTAATGTTTGTTGATTTTGGGACAAAAGGGTAAATTATAAAAGGTGGAGATTGCAGTGATAGTTGAAAGTTGACCAAAATTAACCAGTTAGTCAACTCTTGGTTAATCTCTTTTAAGTACCATAAAATCGGTATTTACTCAAAACTTAAGTTATAAAGTTGACTAAGTTGACCAACCTTTTAAACCTTGTAGCTAAAAAGATATTGGGTATCCCACTACCCCCAAAACCGAACCTTTTACAAGGACCCAGATTTTTAAAGCTTTGATAATTATGCACTCTATCATTAGCTATCTCTTTTTAAAGGGTAGCTATGACACTACTAACCCCCGAACATTTACTTACTATCCTACCACCCGAAACAGTAAAGCAGATATGGGAGTTTTGCAATGGTAATTTAGTCTATTTTCCATCAAAGCCTTTAGAGTATAAAGAGATTAAAGACCAGTACAAAGAGTTGATGGAAGCTAAGATAATGAAGCATAGTGAAGCAGTGAAGATACTATCAAAGAGATTCAATAAAAGCTATAAAACCATTGATAAAATTGTAAAGAGTAGAAAGAAAGATAAAATCTTAGATTAGTTTATTAATTTAAGTTTAGATACCACAATAGACGATTAAACACCAAACCTTAAATAAAATCAGCATATATCTAAGATAGAGTTAAGATAATCACTCATTTAAGGTTACTATTCCTTAAAGTCGTATCAAGTGGTATAAAGTGATATAAAATAGTAGTAAAAAAGTATTGAAAATCAGGATTTTCAAATAGTTAAATTTTTCATAAGATTTTAATTCTTAAATGGATTTGCTTTTTAAGACAGCGTAACCAAAAGAATGATGAGGTTACGCAGTGGAGAGCTTAGAACTTATCAGCCAATTTATCAAAGATCAATTCATTCATTTTCAACCCTACTCATCACCCGCCTTTTTATCGGTACAGATAACATCTTTAACACTATCAAGCGTTTTAGCTTTGATGTAGTTGTTAAGCCAAGATTCGAGCCAGTAAGGATACCCTCTTGCAGTCCAATTATTAACCGTTTGATGATGAGTTCCAAGCAGTTCAGCCAATTTTTTATTGGTAAGATTAGCTTTTTTAAGTAGTGCTTTATAAGTCTCTTTATCCATAGACAAACCTTTACTTACTATTTTATCAATAAAATTGTAGCATTTTTTATACATATGAGTAATTTTTTTATTGACATTAAATTACAAATATGATTATAATAATAGCCAATTTATTACACATATGAGTAATAAGCAAAAACCATTCCAAAGGGGCAGAAGATGAAAACTAACCCAGTAAAAGAGATCCGTTTAACTGATTTTGAAAATGACATTAACCGTATCAAGGGAGTGGCAAACACTCTTTACTTTTTATCACTGGATGTAGAGGAGATGTTAGAGGACTCTTTAATACTCTTACATCAAGACCTACTAAAGATAGTTGAGAATGCTGAAAAGGTACATGAACTTATAAAACAGACTATAAAGGCTAACTAATGGATGTAGCAGAGTTATTTATCACGGCAATAAGAGCCAGAGAGGAAAAGGCTAAAGAGGTGATTATCTCTATGACTTCAGATAACTTCTTTAAATTTGCAGAGGCTATCTATGATGGGAGTTTTACGGAGTGTAATCCAATGGCATTTTTTAAAGATATCAAAGTTCAAATTCAAATCAAAGGGGTAATAGATGAAAAAGTATGATCCAATAGATTATGAGTTAGCAATCCACGATCTAGCAGGTATAGCGGTATTAGTTGAGAGCGTAGGACATAGAATCAATACAGTTGGAACAAGTCAAAGTGATGAGAACGCTTTTAGCCAGATAACAGACTTACTTCACACTAAGCAGGAAATATTCCAGGCACTCTTTGATGAGTATCACGAATTAATGCGTGAATCAAAAAAATAATAGATCAATAGCGGGGCATATGTACCCGCCTACTAAGCATAATTTTCAGCCCAGTAAAAGAGAGCGTAATTTTACGCTTTCAGAGATGGTGACTTATGGTGACTTTTATATGTTTAGTTTTAAAAGTTGACATCCAATAGCTTGTAAACTTTTGTTAACTTTCTAAAAGTGGGAACTTTTAAGTGGTAACTTTTGGAAACTTTGCAACTTTATCTTTGAAACTTTTTGCAACTTATACCACTCAATCGTTAAATATTGTTAGTAGAATTTAAAAGCTTAAATTTTAGCTTTTATTACTCCAGCCATACCAAACTATACCCAGACCATTTAAAACGCTTTTACAGCTAAAAGAAAGGCATTAATACCCATAGTAGAAAGCACAATACCCTTAGTAAGTAGATAAACGACCTAAGCAAAACTTAGAGCGTCCACTAAAAGCAGATAGAACGTGAGCATAAAATTATGCTGACGTTACCACAAAATTATGGAGAGTTAACCGGCTCAAAATTACGCCCGTTAAATGATAATGCTACATTGTAACAGTATGAGAGATACCCGCTTAACCTCATCAGGATATTATCTATCTTTACAGGGTAGCAAAAAGGTAGCTTTTTAAAAATGGGTAGCAATAGGGTAGCAAAGCTATTTTATCTGTTTTCTTAAAAGGCTATGCAAAGTCCAGTATTTAGGGGTTTTTAGAGAGTTTATTAATGGTCGGAGTGGCGGGATTTGAACCCGCGACCTCTACCACCCCAAGGTAGCACGCTAACCAGGCTGCGCCACACCCCGAAAGTTTAAGAGGAGCAATTATATCAAAAATTATTCTAGTATATCTTCATAAAAATCGTAACAAGATATGAAGTATATACCATTTTGTTTTTTAATTCGTTTATCCCCTCTTTTATATGCTTTTTTGAAACGTTTTACTACCTGTTTTGCTTTATTGTAGTTGTACTGTTGTCTTTGAATCAAGTCTCCTAGAGGAATCCAGCACTCTTCAGTATCATGATCATTTTTTGTCTCTGTTTTAATTTCTGAATTGTCTTTTTTGATTGATTTTTCTGTTGATTCTTCTTCAGTTTCTATGTCAATAGTAGTTTCTGTTTCTGTCTGATGAGTAATTTGATAATTTGTCAAATAGATAGCACGCATTTCATGAAATGCTTGTTTTAGTAAAGCAATCTCTTCTTGAAGAGTCTTTGTTATCTGTTTATTTGCCTCTTTAAGATCTTCTATTGAACTTTTGAGTACAGCTATCGTTTCATCTTTAGCTTTGATAATTTCTCTATACTCATCAATCAATGAAACATGCTCAATCTTCTCTTCTTCATTAACTGTTTTTTCTTTAGGCTCATCAATCTCTGATTCTATATTTGTAGCAACAATTACATAATAACGCCCATCAATCTTTCTAGCAGGCAGAGTACCTCTTTTAATCTTAGCATAGACACTTTGACGTGAAAGTCCATGCATTTGAGCATATTCAGAAGGTTTGATAAGTTGTTGCATATATTAACCCTGTTATTGACTATTTATCTCCATTATACCAAAAAGTGTCAACTAATTATGTCTATTCAATACCATTTTTTACAGGTACAAAAAGGCAGCTCTCTTTAGGAATCTCTGTAATATCTGTACCTTTTTTTATAAATTGGGTAATTATCTGCTCATTCCCTTTTTCAATTGGTGCAACAAGAATTCCTCCATCTGCAAGTTGACTAAAAATTGTATCAGGAATTTTCTTTGTTGAAGCAGAAAAAAGTATTCTGTCAAATGGAGCATACTGTCTCCATCCACGTTGACCATCATCTAAGCGTGTATGAATATTGTCAATCTCTAAAGCTTTGAAACGCTCTTTAGCCTCTTTTAAAAGGGCTTCTATACGTTCTATTGTAAATACACGTCTAAACAGTTTACTGAGTATTGCAGCCTGATAACCACTACCACAACCAATTTCCAATACGTTGTCAGCTCCTTCAGGTTCCAAGTAGACTGTCATTTTAGCTACAGTAATTGGAGAGCTTATCCATTGATTGGCTTTAATAGGAAGTGCATCAAGTTTGTAAGCCCAATGTCTGAAACCTTGTGGGACAAATATTTCACGTTCTATAGATGAAAAAGCTTTATATATGCCAAGTGTTAGATCAACTTCAGTAGCAATTTCATCAGCAAAACGCTGAAGCTTGATCTGTTTTGCTTTATCCATGAAAAATATCCATATCTATATATCGTCGTATACGTTTAATCTCTCTTGGATCGAATGTGCCTTCTATAATTTCCGTATAATCATCGCTAATTGCTTTGCCATTAGGATCAATAATAGCGCTACTTCTAGCCATATCCTGATTTGCACTGTCAGCAGCAATTACATAGCATTGGTTTGTTATAGCAAGTGCTCTTGTCAAAATTTCATAGTGCTGTTTACGTGGTTTACCCCAAAGAGATGGATTAAGAATGATATCGGCACCACGCAATTTAAGCCAAAGTTCTGTAAATCTAAGTTCAAAACAGACAATGATCCCAATTTTAATGCCATCAATCTCGAAAATTTTAATCTCTTCTTCATTACCTGCTTTAAAGTGATGGTGTTCATTGCCAAGAGGAAATAGTTTGACTTTATGCTGTGTATGAACAATTTCGCCATTATATATTACATCTGTGCGATTGACAAAGTCTTCACCATCTTTGGAAATTGTTGTCAATGTTATGATTTTGTCATCACTAATCTTTTTTATCTGCTCACGCGCATAAAGACTGGCTTCATGCGCTTCATTCATTCTATCGTAAGCGAAACCTGTAAGACATACTTCAGGTGTTACGATTATTGAGTGTTTGGGAAGATTGGCAATAGTCTCTAAAAGATGAGCAATATTTTCATCAAAGTTTTCACTGGTTGCCATTTGAATGGCAAAGGTTTTCCATTTTGTATTAGAAGTCATCAAAGCTTATACTTCCTTTCGAATAGTTTGTAACATTGCCTTCAAAGAAGTTGGTTTTTTGATCATTAAAAGTTGAAAAGCTGTCAACCCATTTTATAGGATTTTGCGCTCCAAACATAGGTTCTAAACCAATTGCTTTGAGTCTTTTGTCTGTCAAGTACTGTACATACTGATCAATGATTTGTTGATTAAGACCTAAAATCTGATCTTCAGTTACATACCATCCCCAGTTACGCTCAAGCTCATATGCTTGTCTGTACATCTCTCTTATATTTTTGACAATGCGCTCATTGAAAAGATGAGGATACTCTTTTTTAATCTCTTTAATAATATTGCTGTAAAGTGTTAAATGTGTTACTTCATCTCGTTGAATAAAACGAATCATTTGTGCAGAGCCAAGCATTTTACCACTGCGAGCCAATGCATACATAGCAGAGAAACCACTGTAGAAGTAGATGCCTTCTAAACATTGATTTGCAACCAGCATATAGAGTTTTGCTTCATCATCATCTTGTGCTTTTTCACCAAACTTTTCGTAAACATCTCCAATGAAAGAGTTTTTTCTTAGTAGTTCAGTATCACTCTTCCACATATCGTAAATTTCATCTGTATTAATAGAAATACTGTCAACCATAACAGCATAGCTTTGTGAATGCAAAGCCTCTTCAAATGCTTGACGTACAAGACACATATTTACTTCTGGTGCAGTAATCCATGTATTGACATTATCAACTGTGTTGTTTGTTTGTATAGAGTCCATAAAGATTAATTGGGCTAAGACTTTGTCATACATTCGTCGCTCTGCTGGTAATAAATGCTTGTAATCTCTTGCATCTTCTGTCAAGTCAACTTCTTTTGGGAACCAGGTATTTGCCATCATAACTTCCCACAGATTATAAGCCCACGGATAAGCACAACGATTAAGGTTGATAATACCAGCTGTACAGCCATTGATGATAGAGGTAGTTGAACGTGTAGTGTCACATTCTGTGCTGTAGAGTTTCTTTTTCATTGTTTTGTATTACCTCTTTGATAAAAAAGTTTTTTAATTAGGGTTGATTTTAACCTATAATTGTTTAATGAAAGGTGAAGCAATAATGTGGTTTTTTTAAATAAAAGAAGGGTATCTATTTACCCTTCTTGTTAACTCTTATTGACAACCTAAACACTCCATACTGCGGTCTGCGACATCTTCTACCATCTCAGGAGACTGACTTCTTAGATAATAAGTAGATTTAATACCAAGTTTCCAAGCTTCTGTATATATTTCGTGTAAATATCGTCCACTAGCTTTGTCAAGTGACATAAAGATATTTAAACTCTGTCCCTGATCTATCCATTTTTGGCGTACAGCAGCAGCTCGTACAAGAATTTTTTGGTCTAGTTCGTACGCTGGTGTATAGTATTCCCATGTATCAGGACTTAAATTTGGTACAACAACAGGAATAAGCCCACTTAGGTTCTCTTCAAACCATTTTCTTTTGTAAACTGGCTCTATTGTTTGGGTAGTACCGACTAATATTGAGATGGAACTTGTTGGAGCAATAGCCATTAAGTAACCATTTCTCATACCATCTTCTTTGACTTTTTTGCGTAATGCATCCCAGTCATATATATAACCAAAGAGACCGCCACGGTCAGTCAATTTTTTGGCTTGTTCATTAGCATTGTCAATAGGAAGAATTCCCCTGCTCCACTTAGAGCCTTCATAATCAGGATATTTCCCTTTTTCTATAGCCAGGTTAGATGATGCTTTTATAGCATTGTAGCTGATCATCTCCATTACTTCATCTATTAGGTTAAGATGTTCACTGCTGCCCCATTTAACCTGTTTCTCTGCTATCATTTGAGCTTCACCCATTACACCCAAACCAATTGCTCTTGAACGCTCATTGGTTTTCTTAACCTTTTCTAGAGGGTAGAAGTTTAAGTCTATAACATTGTCAAGCATTCTAATAGCAATAGGAATAACCCGCTCTATATCCTCTTTGGTGTTAATTTTAGAAAGGTTCACACTTGCAAGGTTACATACAGCAGTTTTACCAGCTTCTCCAACTTTCTCTACAATGTAAATATCTTTTCCGTCTATAGAGTCAAGAGCTGTAATCTTTTTAGCTTTTTTTGTTATACCGCTATCAACAGTTACATCATCCTCTTCATCAAAGTAAGCAACACTGCCATCAGTAAATTTTACTTGTACTTTGTAGTAGTTTGGATCTGTATTTTGGAAAATTTCCGTACACAGATTAGAGCTTCTGATGATTCCACAATGATCATTAGGATTGACTCTGTTTGCAGTATCTTTAAAGCATAGGAAAGGGTTTCCTGTCTCAAAATAGCTCATTAATATCTTTTTCCAAAGCTCTTTTGCCTTGACATGCTCTTTTAATATATTTGGATCATTTTCATATTCGATATATCTTTTTTCAAACTCTTCACCGTAAAGGTTTGTCAAGTCACTTGTTTCAAATGGGTCAAACAGTGTCCATACACCATCTTCTAAAACTCTTTTCATAAACAAGTCATTGATCCAAATTGCAGGGAAAAGGTCATGAGCACGGCGACGCTCTTCACCAGAGTTTTTCTTTAAATCAATAAAATCCCAAATGTCAATATGCCATGGTTCTATGTAGACAGCAATTGCACCTTTTCGTGTTCCAAGCTGATCAACAGCAATGGCAATGTCATTTGTAATTTTCAAGAAAGGTACAATACCTCCAGCAGCATTTTTATGACCGTCAATGTAGCTTCCCATTCCACGGACTTTGCTCCAGTCCCAGCCAATACCTCCACCATATTTGCTTAACAGTGCCATCTCTTTGTAGGCATCAAAAATTCCTTCAATTTTGTCAGGAGTGCTTCCTATGTAACATGAGGAGAGTTGATGTCTTGGTGTTCTGGCATTTGAGAGAGTTGGTGTTGCAACCATGACTTCAAATTTGCTAATTACATCATAGAACTTTTTTGCCCACTCTTGACAGTTTAGTTCATTTTGTGCAAGAAACATTGCCACACCCATAAAGAGGTGTTGCGGTAATTCAATAGGATTATTGTTTCTGTCTTTTAGAAGATATCTGTCATAAAGAGTGCGAATTCCAAGATATGTAAATTGTAAATCTCGCTCAGGTTTAATATAGTCATTCAAATCATCAAGATCATACTTCTCTTTAAGACCTTGTACAATACGCCCTTCTGCTTCACCTTTTTCAAAGTATTCTCTTAAATGTGTATAACCGGTGAATCCGTTAACTTTATGATATAGATCATAAAGAAAAAGACGAGCTGCTACGTAAGTCCAGTTTGGTCTGTCTATGTCGATTTTGTCAACGGCAGTCTTGATCAGTGTCTCTTGTATCTCTTCAGTTGTTATGCGATCTCTAAATTGAATTTTAGCATCAACTTCAAGTTCACTTTGGCTTACACCGTCTAATCCTTTGACAGCTGCCGATGTATATTTTTGAATTTTTGTAATGTCAAGCGGTTCGGCTCTTCCATTTCGCTTAATTACTGTCAACACTCCCAATGACATACTCTCTCCCTATTTATCAAATATTAGTGCCAAAGAAGAAAATTATTTTTGGCAGTGCCAATACTAAATCAGATTTAGTATTGGCCTAGTGTTTTGTTTTTGATTCTAAAATTATGCAAAAACTCTTTCAAAAATTCTGTCAACATTTTTAGTATAGTATCCATAATCAAAACATTCACGAATCTCTTCTTCACTTAGTTTGTTTCTAAGCTCTTCATCAGAAAGAAGATATTGCAAGTAAAGACTCTCACCTTTCTCATTTAAAGCAGGTTTTCCTTTTTGAAGATCTTCCCAAACTTTCATTGCATTACGCTGAACAATTTTGTAAGCATCTTCTCTAGTTACACCACGTTTTGGTAGTTCAAGAAGAACGCGTTGTGAGAAAACCAAACCACCAGTTAGGTTTAGATTTTTCATCATGTTTTCCGGATAGACAACAAGTTTGTCAAGCAATCCGTTTAAACGCATCAACATAAAGTCTGCTGTAATGAAGCTGTCAGGCAAAATGAAACGTTCAACAGAACTGTGGCTAATGTCACGTTCATGCCAAAGAGCCACATTCTCCATAGCAGGTATGCAGTAGCTTCGAACCATTCTTGCCAAACCTGTAATATTTTCACTAAGAACAGGGTTTCGTTTATGTGGCATTGCTGAACTTCCTTTTTGTCCTTTGTGGAAATACTCTTCGCATTCATAAACTTCTGTTCTTTGAAAGTGTCTGATTGCCACTGCAATCTTTTCAACTGTAGATGCCATTAATGCAAGTGCACTCATCAATCTAGCATAACGATCACGCTGTATGATTTGGTTAGAGACAGGTGCCGGTTTAAGTCCAAGCTCTTCACAAACATACTCTTCAAGTTCTATTGGAGCATGAGCAAAGTTACCCATAGCACCACTTATTTTTCCTACATTGATTACTTCATATGTCTCTTCAAGGTTTTTTAGATGACGCTTCATCTCATCATACCAGATAGCAAGCACTAAACCAAATGTAATAGGCTCACCATGAATACCATGACTTCGCCCTACCATTAGAGTAAGTTTGTGTTCCATTGCTCTTCGTTTGATTGTCTCCATGACAGTTTTTACATCTTCAATGATGATTTTTAGACTGTCTCTCATTTGAAGAGCTACTGCTGTATCTATTGTGTCTGAGCTTGTCATTCCATAATGAACCCATCTACTCTCTTCACCCAAACTTTCAGCAACAGAAGTTAAAAATGCAATGACATCATGTCTTGTCTCTTTTTCAATTTCATCAATTCTTTCAATATTAAATGATGCATTTTCTTCTATCTTCTTTGCATCTTCATCAGGAATCAAGCCAAGGCGGTTCCAAGCTTTTACTGCTGCAATCTCTACATCAAGCCATGCTTGATATTTAGCTTCCATTGTCCATTTCGACTTCATCTCTTCTCTGGCATATCGTTCGACCATGTTAATCCTTTTATTAGGGTAAAATTACTTTTGAACTTACGTATATATCGCATGTTCAGATTCGATTTTATTTTCAAATATAGGCAAAGTTGTCTAAAAACAGTCTAGTTTTTAGAAATACCGTAATGTTGATATCGAAGAATGTAACGACATATGCGTAAGATCACTATTTTTTTAAGAGATATATTTTATAAAATAGTGCGTTAAAAAGAGGTAAAAAAATTATGGTATTAAAACTATGGGATTTATAAAAAGATATTATTATGTAGAAGAGCCGATTCCTGCTTTCCTTTTTTTAATGAAGCAGTTAGGTGTGTCACAAGGTCAGTCACAAAGAATAATCACTACAGGCAGACTTTTTGTAAATGGTAAAGTTTGGGAACGAAGTGGACATAAAATCCAAGGTCACGTAGAAGTAAAGATGTTTGTTCCTCAAAGTAAAGGAGTTGAACCTATATTTACAACTCCTGACTTTGGTCTGTTTGATAAACCAAGTGGAGTACTTGTACATCCAAGAACCAGATTTACAAACTACTCTCTTTTAGATGATATTCGTCATGTTTATGGCAAAGATGCCAATGCAATACATCGTATTGATAAAGAGACAAGTGGTTTACTTTTAGTAAGTAGAAACAAAGAGTCTGAGCGAAGACTAAAACTTATGTTTGAAAGTCGAAATGTAAAAAAGAGCTATTTGGCATGGGTAAGAGGAAAAATAGATAAGCCTTTCAAAGTAAATGTACCACTAAAACGGAATGATGATTTTTCTACTATTAAGCTAAAAGTTCTTGTTGATCCAGATGGTAAAGATGCATTGACATATTTTGAACCTATTGAGTATGATGAAATTCATGATGCAACTTTAATACAGGCTTTTCCACATACAGGAAGACAACATCAAATCAGAGTACACCTGTTTCACGTGAAACATCCGATAATTGGAGATCCAATCTATGGAGTTCCTACAGAGATTGCTATTAAGTATCTGGACAAAGAGATTACAGAAGAAGAGAGATTGTACTACATGGGAGCCAAACGTTTACTGCTTCATGCTCAAACATTGACGTTTGACTACCAAGGAGTGTCATATAATTTTAATTCAAAATTCGACTTTGAAAGTTTAAAGAGCTTGATTGTAAAACCAAAAAACCGATTTAGCTTTTGTTTGCCATAATAAAACCGCCTACGCCGGCGATTACAACTAGTACTAGAAAAAGTACCATTCCGTAATCTAAATAACTCATGAGACTTCCTTTGATAATTCTTGCTCGCGCAGCTGTCCACAAGCTGCGCTGATGTCAAGACCTTTTGATTCACGTACTGTACAAAGAAGTCCTTTGCTTAGAAGATACTCTTGAAATTGCCTCATTCTTTCAGGCTCTGGACGTTTAAAATCAGATCCTGGGTAAGGGTTGAAATATATTAAGTTTACTTTTGCTTTTATGCCCTCTAGAAGCTTTATTAGCTTTTTTGCGCTTTTAATGTCATCATTGACATCTTTGATTACCAAGTATTCAAACATTACTCTTTTTCTTGTATTTACAGGAAATGCTTTGACAGCTTCTATGATTGATGCAATATTGTAAGCTTTATTCATTGGAATAAGCTCTTCTCTTAACTCATCATCAACAGCATGTAAACTTATTGCCAATTGTACACCAAGTTCCATTTCTCCCAGTTTTTTTATCTTTGTACTTATACCACTTGTTGATACTGTTTGACGTTTAGGTGAAATACTAAGACCATTTTCATTACCAAATATCTGAATAGCTTTTGCAAGATTTTCTAGATTATCAAGTGGTTCACCCATTCCCATATAAACAATATTGACTCTTCTGTTACTTGCAATGTCATTATCTTTTTTTATTTCAAGCACCTGTCCTACTATTTCACCTGCAGTCAAGTTTCGAATAAATCCTCCTTTTGCAGTAAGACAAAAAGAGCACCCTACTTTACATCCTACTTGACTAGATACACAAACTGTATATTTTGCATGATGAATCAGTTCACCCTTTTCATCATACTCTGCATCTTTCATTTTTAAAAGTACAGATTCAACAGTATGTCCATCTTGAAGTTCGAAAAGATATTTAATACTCCCATCACTGCTTTTCTGTTTTTGGACAATTTTCATAGGTGAAATTAGGAAATTATTTTCTAACTCTTCACGAAGTTTTTTTGGAATATTTTGCATCTGTAAAAAAGAGTCAATATGGTGTTGATATACCCAATTGTAAATCTGTTTCACTCGAAACTTTGGAGGAAATATCTTTTCAAGTTCAGTTTGTGTGTAATCAAGAATGGAAGGTTTCAAGGTTTGGTATCCTTTTTTTAAGATATTCAATTAGTTTTGTCATTGCTTCATTATGATTGGCTAGGAAGTCATTATGAGCATTTTCATTGCACATATTTGTAATGACAAATATTCCCCCGCAAGGAATATTGAAGTTTTGTGCAACCTGCATTACAGAGTAAAACTCCATATTTTCTAGCCCTATTCCCAAGCGGTTAAAATTTTGTGACAAATGAAAATCTGTAGAAATGTAATTGCTTGAGTTGACAATAATAGGTCTGCCTTCATTTGCAATTTTTGCAAGTGGAGTTTCACGTGAAACATTTTCATCTGAAACAATTACATTGTTTTCTAATGGAGTATAACTCTTTTTTAGTAAAAAAGAGAGTTCTATTTGACTGGCTGCTTTTGATTCTACAATGTCAAAAATATTAAATTTTCCATAACTTCCTGCACTTCCTACAAAAAGTAGAAACTCAGGTGGATTCATTAGAACCAACCTGGTCAGGTTTACTGCACTTTCACAAAGCCCCATGCCAATTGGAGTTGCAAAAGGAAATGTTTCATTGTTACCTGCGCAGATAATCATAGTCTCACCGGAATATTGTTTTTATGTAAGTAATTTTTTAGATCCATAATGTCAATTTCACGGAAATGAAAAATAGAAGCTGCAAGTGCAGCATCAGCTCCAGCTTCAAAAGCATCTTTTATATGCTCCATTGTCCCAGCTCCTCCACTGGCAATTACAGGAACATTTACAGATTTACTTACAGCACTATTTAAAATATTGTCATATCCTGCTTTTGTTCCGTCAGCATCCATAGATGTTAACAGTATCTCCCCTGCTCCACGATCAACAACCTCTTTTGCCCACTCTAAAACATCAATACCTGTGTCAATGCGTCCACCATTAATAAAAACATTCCACTTTTCAGGTCCAACACGTTTGGCATCTATAGCAACTACAATACATTGCGAACCAAAACGTTTAGCTCCTTCATCAATAAAGTCAGGTCGTTTAATAGCTGCAGAGTTGATACTTACTTTGTCACATCCCACATTTAAAAGTGCATAAATGTCATCCAGTTTACGAATACCACCACCAACTGTCAAAGGAATAAAAACCTCTTTTGCAACCTCTTTGACAATATGTACAATAGTGTCACGATTTTCATGGCTGGCAGTAATGTCAAGGAAGGTTACTTCATCTGCACCCTCTTCATTATATCTTTTTGCAACTTCTACCGGATCTCCGGCATCTTTTAGTCCAACAAAATTGACACCTTTAACTACACGCCCATCTTTAACATCCAAACAAGGGATTATACGTTTAGCAAATGTTTCCAAGGTCATCTCTTTTTTTGAAAGAATTTAAATTGTGTATAATAACAATCGCATTATATCGCATCCTAGTATATAAATATAAATCTCTTTTTAAGAAAAGTTTCAGTATGATAAACCGAAATGCTCATATAGACAGTGAAAAAATTGCCAAAAAGAAATTTGGCCAAAATTTTTTAAAAGATGAAACTGTTTTACATCAGATCATCGAATCGATGCCCAATGATGATAAACCTATTGTGGAGATTGGGCCTGGATTAGGTGATTTAACCAGATATCTGGTTGAGATTAAGGATGTCACCGCTTATGAGGTGGACAAAGACCTGTGTGAGCATTTGCGCAAGCGTTTTAAAGTAGCCATAGAAAATGGTAGGCTTACACTTCGTTGCACAGATGTTCTAATCCATTGGGATCAAGAGAGTTTAGGTGATCAGCCTTACCATATGGTTGCAAACCTACCCTATTACATTGCGACAAATATAATATTGCGTGCGCTGAAAGACCATAATTGTCAAAGTTTACTGGTCATGGTGCAAAAAGAGGTTGCTGAAAAGTTTAGTGCTCAACCTGGGCAAAAATCTTTTTCAGCTCTTGCTGTATTGGCACAAAGTACGGGTGAGGTACAATTATGTTTTGATGTACCTCCTGAAGCTTTCGTACCTGCACCGAAAGTAGTGTCGTCAGTACTTCGAATTGTCAAGAAAAAGACATTTAGCGATCCGGCATTTGAAATCTTTTTAAAGACGGCTTTTGCTCAGCCTCGCAAGACACTTGCCAAAAATCTTTCGAGTGCGTTTTGCAAAAAAGATGTAGTAGCAGCTCTTGATTCTTTGGATTTGGGTTCTTCTGTTCGTCCACATGAAGTGGAAACATCCCTCTATCACCACCTATATAAAATTTTAAAAGGTGATATTGATGGAAGAGAAGAAAAATCAGGATAATCAAACAAATAATAGCGATGACAAATCACAAAATAATTACAATAGACAAAATAGAAGACCAAGAAGACCAAGAAATAGTAACACCCAACAACAAAGCAGTGAAAAAAACAACTCTACCTCTGCACGTAATGATAATGCATCAAATAATGTAAATCGCACACGAAATACACAACGCAACACATATCAAAAAGGGCGCAGTAATCAGCGCGGCAGACGAAGTAATGGGCGAAACCCTGAATCTCACTACAGAACTCCTTCAAATGTACAGCGTAGTAGTGATGGTATTTACACCGATATAAATCAGGCAATTGCTGCAAATAAAGCTATGCACGAAGAGCGTCTTAACACAGCAGCAAAAATTGATATTAATAATAAAGCACGTGTCCGTTTTACTCCTCTTGGAGGTTTGGGTGAAATTGGCGGCAACATGGCTGTACTTGAAACAGAAAATAGTGCTATTGTTATTGATGTGGGAATGAGCTTCCCGACAGAAGAGATGCATGGGGTTGATATTTTAGTTCCTGATTTCAGTTATCTTCATACAATTAAAGACAAAATAGACGGTATTGTTATTACCCACGCACATGAAGACCATATTGGAGCTGTTCCTTATCTTTTTAAAGAGTTGAAGTTTCCTATATATGGTACACCTCTTCCTCTTGGAATGATTTCCAACAAATTTGATGAGCATGGTTTGAAAAATGATAAAAAATATTTTCGCTTCATTGAGAAGAGAAGACCAATAAGAATAGGAGATTTTGAAGTTGAGTGGCTGCATATGACACACTCTATTATTGATGCGTCATCTTTGGCTATCAGAACACCTGCAGGAGTTATAATTCATACAGGCGACTTTAAAATAGATCACACTCCAGTTGACAACTACCCTGCTGATTTGCACAGATTGGCACAATATGGTGAAGAGGGAGTTTTATGTCTTCTTTCAGATAGTACCAATTCACATAAAGCAGGCATTACACGAAGTGAAAAGACAGTTGGACCTACTTTTGATCACCTTTTCTCTAAAGCAAAGGGACGGGTCATTATGTCAACTTTCTCATCAAACATTCACCGTGTATATCAAGCCATAGAACACGGCATAAAATATAACCGAAAGGTTGCAGTTATTGGACGTTCTATGGAGCGAAACTTGGAAACAGCCAGACAACTGGGCTATATAGATATACCTGAAGATATTTTTATTGATGCGCATGAAGTTGTTCGATACAATGATAACGAAGTGCTTATTGTTACAACAGGTAGTCAGGGTGAGTCTATGAGTGCTCTTTATCGTATGGCTACAGATGAGCATCGCCACATTAAAATCAAGCCAAGCGATACTGTTATTATTTCTGCTAAAGCTATTCCTGGAAATGAGGCAAGTGTCTCTCGTGTTATGAATCATTTAATGAGAGCTGGCGCTACTGTTGCTTACCAAGACTTTAGTGAAATTCATGTTTCAGGACATGCTGCTCAAGAAGAGCAAAAACTTATGTTAAGACTTACTCAACCAAAATTCTTTTTACCTGTTCACGGTGAATATAATCATATTGCACGTCATGCTAAAACTGCTGTAGAGTGTGGTGTTGATGAGCGTAATATTCTTTTAATGAGTGATGGTGATCAAATTGAGATAACACCAAAATATCTTAAAAAAGTAAGAACTGTAAAAACGGGAAAAACATATATTGACAATCAAGCAAATAGTGAAATAGAGAATGACATTGTTCTTGATCGTCAGAAACTGGCAACAGAGGGAATCATAATGATTGTTGCCCAAATAGATCAAAGAGAGCATAAATTGGTTGGTCACCCTCGTGTAAGCAGTTTTGGAATTGTAGCTGATAAAGATGACAAAAAATTTGCCAAAGAGATAGAAGCAATTATAGAGACATATATGACTCATAAAGAAGAGAGTGAAAATCTTGATACTAGAACAATAGAAAATGATATTCGACAAGCTGTCCGCAAACATGTTCTTCGTAAAATGAAACGCTATCCTCTAATTGTCCCAACAATTTATGTCATATAAAAGTTTTTTAGGATGCAGTTTGCATCCTGCTTCACTTATGATAGAATTTAAAATATAGAATGAGAGTACAATCTCTTCAAGGAAAGATATGAATCCGCAGGATATTGCCAAAGAGGTACTGGAAACTGAGGCTAAAACTCTACTAGATGCAGTAAAACTTATTGATGATGCATTTGATAAAGCAGTTGAAATTATGTATAACACAAAAGGCAAATGCATTATTACAGGAGTAGGAAAGTCTGGCCTCATTGGTGCAAAGATTGCAGCAACATTGGCCAGTACAGGAACGCCAAGTTTTTTTATTCATCCTACTGAAGCACTTCATGGTGATTTGGGTATGATAGGACCACAAGATTCGGTACTTGCAATCAGTTATAGCGGTGAAAGTGAAGAGTTGATCAAGATTTTACCGCATATCAAACGATTTGATATTCCATTGATTGCTATGGCTGGCAAAGATGATTCAACCCTGGCTAAATATGGTGATGTCTTTTTATCTATTCAAGTAGAAAAAGAGGCATGTCCATTAGGTGCTGCTCCTACATCTTCTACAACATTGACTCTTGCATTGGGTGATGCATTGGCTGTGGCACTAATGAAAAAACGAAACTTTAAAGCTGAAGATTTTGCATCTTTTCATCCTGGTGGATCGCTTGGAAAGCGTCTTTTTGTCAAAATAGAAGATT
Source organism: Hydrogenimonas thermophila (assembly GCF_900115615.1). Taxonomy (NCBI): domain Bacteria; kingdom Pseudomonadati; phylum Campylobacterota; class Epsilonproteobacteria; order Campylobacterales; family Hydrogenimonadaceae; genus Hydrogenimonas; species Hydrogenimonas thermophila. The sequence goes on from NZ_FOXB01000003.1 coordinate 61,140, forward strand.
TAATGAGAAAAGAGAATCTTCCAAAAATCAAACCAGATACACCTCTTAAAGAGGCAGTGGTTGTAATGAGTGAAGGACGGCTTGGGAATGTACTAATTGTGGATGAAAATGATACTCTAATAGGGGTACTTAGTGATGGTGATGTTAGACGTGCATTAATGCAAACAGACTTTTCAATTGACACCGAAGCAATCAAATACTCTAATCTTTCACCAAAAACATGCCAAAATGAGAGGATGCTTGCATCTGAGGCATTGGAAATGATAGAAAATTATAAAATCCAGATGCTCCCAATTGTTGATGAATTGGGACATGTAAAAGGTGTATTACACCTGCACGATCTGGTAGAAGCAGGAATTAAACGATGAGCCAATATAGCTCTAATACCAAAAATGAGGTGAGATTAAATAAATTTCTCTCTCACAATACCAAGTATTCACGTCGTGAAGCTGATAAATTGATTGAAGCTGGACGTGTTGAAGTTAATGGGAAGGTTGTTACTGATTTTTCATATAAAGTAAAACCGGATGATAAAGTTAAATTAAATGGTAGATATATCAAGCCTAAATCTATGCATGAGATGACTGTGATTGTATATCACAAACCTAAAGGTGAGCTTGTAACAAAAAAAGATCCTAAAGGTCGCAAGACAATATATGATACATTGCCTAAAAAATTTGCACACTTTGTACCTATTGGTAGACTAGACTTTGCAAGTGAAGGTCTTTTGCTTTTAACAGACTCACCACGTGTTGCAGATATTTTAATGAACAGCAATCTTGAACGTGTGTATAATCTTAAAATAAGAGGATCCATTACTCAAGCTATGGAAAAGGCGATGCAGGAGGGAATGAAAGTCCGCAGCAAAAAAGGGGCACACGAAAAGAGTAAGATTGAAGAGATGGAGTTTGCACCTTTCTTTGCTTATCAAATTATAAAAAATGAGTCTAATTACTCAAAAATTCGTGTAGCAATAGGTGAAGGAAAAAACAGAGAACTACGCCGTTTCTTTGGATATTTCGATCGTGAAGTGCTAGATTTGCATCGTGTCAGTTTTGGCGGTATAAGTCTTAACAATCTGCCAAAAGGAAAAACCCGCTTTTTGAGCCAAAAAGAGTATGATGACTTGCATGCATTTATTAAAGCACAGCAGGAGAAAGAGTACTTTGCTAAAAAAGATGGGAAGCAAATTCGAGGAGATGAACTAAATGATTGAACTTACTGTACAGACTAAACACACATCAGAGATGATAGATATTACCGAAATGGTTCACGAAGCGGTAATTAAAAAAGGAATAAAAAGCGGTATAGTTACGGTATTTGTGCCACATACTACAGCTAGCATTATTCTTTTTGAAAATATTGATCCACAGCTTAGACGAGATTTTCTTGCTGCATTAGGACGTGTCGCACCGGCTGATATCAAGTATCACCATCAGGGAGAAAATGCTGCAGCTCACATTAAATCAGCTCTTTGTGGTGCTAGAATTGTTGTTCCAATGGAGAATGCAAAACTTCAGCTTGGTGAATGGCAGGGAATCTTTCTATGTGAATTTGATGGTCCACGAGAACGCAAAGTAATTGTACAGGTTGTCAACGGCTAAAATGGGAATTGCTGTTTGAATCGAAACTTTGCCCTACTCTATCGACCAAAATCGTTAGATGATTTTATTGGTCAAGAGCATCTGCTTGGAAAGTCTGCTCCACTGCGTGCTCTTATGGAACAAGAGTCTTTGCAACATAGCTTTTTTTATGGGCCACCAGGTGTAGGAAAAACTACCCTAGCCCGTATAATTGCCAATAAGCTTGATAGACCCTTTTATGAGTTAAATGCTACAACACTTAAAATTGATGAACTGAGATCTATCTTCAAGCAATATAGTCAAGCACTTCAAAAGCCACTTATTTTTATAGATGAAGTACACAGGTTGACTAAAACGCAGCAAGAGGTTCTTTTACCTTTTATGGAGCGTTATGATGCACTTATTATTGGAGCATCGACTGAGAACCCCTACTTCTCACTAACTGCAGCTATGCGTTCACGATCTCTGCTTTTTGAGTTTAAACCTTTTACAACAGATCATTTAAAAATAATGCTAGAGAAAGTAACTTCAAATGAAGCGTTAACATTAAGTGAGGATGCAAAGCAGTATCTTCTTGATTCAAGCGGTGGAGATATGCGTGCAATGTTAAATTTGCTTGATGCCGCAAGCTCTATAAATTCAACTATTGAAGTCGAAACTCTTAAACAACTGCGTCCTGTCTCTTTTCATGATAGCTCCAACAGTAGCGATACCCACTACAACCTAATTAGCGCTATGATTAAAAGTATGCGCGGAAGCGACATAGATGCAGCACTATATTATATGGCAAGACTCATAGTCGGAGGTGAGCCGCCTGAGTTTATTGCACGCCGTATGGTGATATTTGCCAGTGAAGATATTGGAAATGCCAATCCAAATGCCTTAGGTATAGCTGTTGATACAATGACAGCTGTAAGTCGCATTGGTTACCCTGAAGCCCGTATTATTTTATCTCAATGCCTTGTTTATCTTACATCCTCTCCTAAATCCAATGCTGCTTATACAGCTATTAATAAAGCTATAAAATGTGTTGAACAAGGGGAGTTGTTACCAGTGCCTGAACACCTGCAAAGCCCTTTGCATAAAGGGTATCTATATCCGCACGATTTTGGCGGATGGGTAAAACAGGAATACCTGACAAAACCTTTGAATTTCTACAAATCCAAAGGTATGGCTTTTGAAAAACGGCTGGATGAGTGGATCGAAAAGATTACTAGAAGAGAACGCTCCTAATAGAACTGATGAATCATAGTTATAACCTACAAAGTAGTCTTACTATATTTTATATTCTGATAAACAATAATTTGTTCTAAAATGGAATATTAAAAAGTTTTGAAAATATGAGTTTTCAATGATATTTTGACCAGATTATTTAAAGTTTAGTGCAATTTTTAGCATTTTAAGGGGTTTTTGTAGAGTTTTCTTAAGCCTGTTACATCGTAGCATTTAGCCGTTTAAGGAAAGTTTGCTTAGTTGGTAAATATTCCATTCCGTAACAATAAATATTTCTTTTTTAGAAAATTAGAATTTAAAACATTATAACCCTAGATGAACTTTTATCTTCATCTCCAATTCTTTCATTTCATCAGAGGTTAAAACAGTAAGTATTTTAGAGAAATCTATTCTGCTTATATCAAGTGTACATAACTCATTTACACATATTTCACTATCTTTTTCTAAATGCTCTCTTTTTTTTATTAAAACTCTTATGGTCCCACCTGCTATATTTGTAGTAAGTGGCAATAGTGTAACACCTTTAAACTCTACCTTATCAATATTTCTATTTGTCTATTTGCAACATCATTTTGAATGATGACTGCCGGTCTAATTTTTCCAAACTCACTATTGTACTTTTTTCCGAAATTTACCAGATAAATTTCACCTCGTTTCACTTAACAATATCCTCACAAAAACTCTCTTCAATTTCTAAGAACTCATCTTGAGAACTTTTGGATAATGCTTTTTTATTTTGATAAAGATATAGCTCATCTTCTATTTTTTCTTTTACAATCTCATAGAATTCATAAGGCAATACTACACTTTTTGTAATATGCTTTTTTGAATCTTCAATGAAGATGATATCTTTTGGTTTAGTTATGTATGATGGCTTTTTTATAAAGTCACTTGAATTTATTACTATCATAACTATCTCCTTTGTTTAAATACTTTTATATCATACTATTTTTATTCACTATTTTAGAAAATATAAAAAAAGAATGTACAATGTTGATTAATAGTAATGTTTACAAAATATAGCACTAAGGGGAAATCTTTTGAGAAACGTTTAGATGAGTAGATCAAAAAAGATTACTCAAAAAAACGTACATAAATAAGATTAGCAAGGTCCTGCTAAAACTAGACCAATTTCAGCTGCTAGCTTTGCTCTATATTTACAGTAATCAAAGTTATCTATTTGTGCTACTCCATCTTCTACTGCTGCTTTTGCTACAGCTGCTGATTCCCATAGTAAAACACGTTTGTCAAATGGTTTTGGTATTAGATAATCAGGTCCAAAAACTAGTTCTTCGCCATTATATGCATCTTTAACATATTGCGGTACAGGCTCTTTTGTTAAGTCTGCCAATGCTTTTGCAGCTGCCATCTTCATTTTCTCTGTTATGGCTGTTGCTCTTACATCTAATGCTCCACGAAAGATAAAAGGAAACCCTAAAACATTGTTTACTTGGTTAGGATAATCACTGCGACCAGTTCCCATCATTACATCATCTCTTACTTTTGCAACCTCTTCAGGCAAAATCTCAGGAACCGGGTTGGCTAATGCAAATATAATAGGGTCTGGAGCCATTGAAGCAACCATATCTTTGGTAACAATTCCAGCACGAGAGAGCCCAAGAAGCATATCAGCTCCATTCATTGCGTCTTCAAGAGTCCTGTCATCTGTTTGTAGTGCAAATTGTGCTTTATAAGGGTTTAAATCATTTCGTCCGGTATGAATAACTCCCTTAGAATCAAGCATTACAATATGTTTTGCGCCAAGCAGCCTGTACATTTTTGCACAAGCTATTCCAGCAGCTCCAGCACCAATAACAACTATTTTCATTTTAGAGATATCTTTGCCAGTCAACTCCAATGCATTCATTAGACCGGCTGTTGTAATGATGGCAGTACCGTGTTGATCATCATGCATAACAGGGATATTTGTTATCTGTTTTAACTTCTCTTCTATCTCAAAGCACTCAGGAGCTTTGATATCTTCAAGGTTAATACCGCCAAAAGTAGGTTCAAGCGCTTTGCATATCTCTATCAGTTTTTTGGGGTCTTTTTCATCTATCTCAATATCAAAAGCATCTACATTTGCAAACTTTTTAAAGAGTACAGACTTTCCTTCCATAACAGGTTTGCTGGCAGCTGCCCCTATATCGCCCAAACCTAAAACAGCTGTACCATTTGTTATAACAGCAACAAGATTTGCTTTGTTTGTATAAGAGTAGGCTAAGGAGGAATCCTTCTCTATCTCTAAACAAGGATCTGCCACACCTGGTGTATATGCCATAGAGAGATCCCGTGCAGTATCGCACGGTTTTGTTATGGCAATACCTATTTTACCGCCCTTATGGTAGTTTAGTACCTCTTCTTTAGTTATGTTATTAGGCACTGGTTTCCTTCATATAATTTAATAAATTTTTTATTCTTCCTGCTGTTTCATATCTGCCTATGATACTCATAATATCACTCAAATCAGGACCTCCAAGGCGACCAATTAGAGCTACTCTAAGAGGCATACCAATTTTTCCAAATCCAATCTCTTGCTCTTTTACAAAATTTTCTAAAACTTTATGGTAATCAGTTGGTAGATGAAGAGTCTCTGCATTTTCAAGCTTTTTTACAAAGCTATCAAGAATCTGAACAGCATCACCTTTCATAGCCTTTTTGATTGCTTTACTATCGTAGCTTTCAGGAGCTTCAAGCACCTCTTTAATCTGCTCTGCCATCTCTTTTAAAGTTTTGCATCTCTCTTTAAATATATCGAGCAAAATCTCTCGTTTGTCATGACTTAAAAGGTATAATCCAAAATCCTCCAGTAACTTTGCCAGTCTGTCGTTTGAACTATTTTTAATATAGTGAGAGTTCAGCCAAAGAAGTTTGTCAGGGTTATATTGTGAAGCAGAAGCATTTATGTCACATGGATCAAAATGTTCAAGCATCTCTTCCATACTGAAAATCTCTTGATCTCCGTGGCTCCATCCAAGTCTGACGAGGAAGTTTAAAAGTGCTTCAGGCAGATACCCCATACGCTTATAATCCATAACATCTGCCGCTCCGTCACGTTTGGAAAGCTTCTTACCGCCCTCACCTAGTATCATCGGTACATGATAAAAACGCGGCAACTTAAAGCCAAGAGCTTCATATACAATTATTTGTTTAGGAGTATTGTAGAGATGATCATCTCCTCTTATGACATCTGTCATGCCCATAAGCGCATCATCTATTGCAACAACAAAGTTGTATGTTGGAGTACCATCACTTCTGGCAATAATAAAGTCATCTACTTCATCTGCTTTTATGGTAATGGTTCCTTTTATACCATCTTCAAAGACAATCTCTCCATCTAAAGGTGCTTTGATTCTAACAACAGGATCAACTCCAGCAGGCGGTGTTCCTTTGAAATCTCTGTAACGACCATCGTATCTTGGGCGCTCTTTACGTGCCATCTGCTCCTCTCTCAAAGCATCAAGCTCCTCTTTTGTCATGTAGCAGTAGTAAGCTTTATCCTCATCCAACAATTGTTGAATATACTGTTTATACAGCTCAAAACGATCAGACTGATAAACAGCATCTCCGTCATAATTCATTCCAACCCAGTCAAATGCCTCCAATATGGCTTTTGTAGCTTCAGCAGAGTTTCTGCTTTGGTCTGTATCTTCTATTCTAAGTTTGAACTTTCCACCATTTCTGCGTGCCCACAAGTAGTTATATAGTGCAGTTCTTAGTCCACCAATATGTAAAAATCCCGTCGGTGACGGAGCAAAACGTGTTACAACCATATTAATCTCTCCATCTAAAAAAATTATTTCCATTATAGTTTTTTTTAGATAAAAAGCTGATACAATATCTTTCATATATTCAAGAAAGGTTCATATCATTATGAAAAAAACTTTGAAACTCTTTTCGATTTCGCTTCTTTTTGGATTTACAACCTCTTTTGGGGGGCTTGTTGATGCTGTTAGTATTGTAGTTGATGGTGAACCAATTACACTTTATGAAGTTTATAAAACAGGACAAGAGACAGGATTGCCAAAAGAGAAAGCTGTAGAGTACTTAATTAAAGAGCGTCTTAAAGATAAAGAGCTTAAACGCCTAGCAATTGTGATTGATGATTTTGATGTAAATCAGGAAATTGAGCGTATTGCACAGCAAAATGGAATAGACTCTCTGAAGCTTAGAACAATCCTTGTAAACAAAGGCGTAGACTGGGATAAATACAAACAAAGCATTAAAGAGAAACTTCAGCAACAACGTCTCTATCAAAAGATTTTAAGTACAAAAATACAACAACCTAGTGAAGAGACTCTTAAAGAGTATTATCAGCTCCATAAAGATGAGTTTTCCATACCTGAAGCAATAAATGTTATACAATATTCAGCACCAAGCAGACAAGCTTTACAGCAGGTTATGCAAAACCCTATGGCGTCTGTTCCTGGAGTTACACAGCAAGCACAAACGATTCCATCTGAAAAACTAAATCAACAACTTCTATTTATGCTGACAAAGACTCCAAAAGGAGAATTTACACAAATCATTCCAGCAGGTGGTCAGTTTGTTACTTTTTTTATTCAAGACTTTGTAAACAAAAAGCCTATTCCTTTTGAGAAGGTTAAAGAACGTGTTTATGCAAAGTGGATGGAAGAGAAACGAAAAGAGGCTATAGAGAGCCACTTTGAGAAGATGCGTGCTGCTGCAAATATAAAAGTACTTAGAATGCCTTAAGAAAAGATAGCAGGAAATAGTAAATGATAAAGTTAACACGTTTTATTGCCCCACTGCTTGTAGCTGTTCCTCTTTTTGCTTATATAAATGTAACACCTATTGAAGTTGGAGAAGAGCCAGGTACTACTGGTTCACTGGCTTTCTCTTTATCTACTAAACGTGGCAATGTGGAAACTAATGAGTATACAGTAGATGCAGATATACGATATGATAGTAATAGCACATATGCTCTATGGTTTTTTGGTGGATATAATTATGCAAAGGCACATGATACTGAGATAGAAAATAGTTCATTTGCACATATGCGTTATTTGCATGTGTTAACACCTGAGCTTTATGGCGAAGCATTTATCCAGACAGAGCAGGATAAGTTTAAAGACCTTTCAAATCGTTCACTCATAGGAGCAGATGCACGTTACCGCTTCTTTTCAAGCTCAAAATATGGAAAAGGTTACATAAGCTTAGGTACTTTACTTGAAACTATTCGATATAAAAATCCGCAAATTGATCCTAATGAAGATAATATTCGCTTAAGTACTTATCTTTTTTATACTAAAAAGTTTGAGTCTAAAGCTACTTTTAATGCATTTGCTTACTATCAGCCATGTATTAATGAATTTTCTGACTATACTATTATATCTATGGCAGAAGTACAATTTCCAATATATAAAAACTTTCATCTTGTAGTCAGCATTAAAGCCAACTATGACTCAAGACCACCAAAATTCTCAGATATTAAAAATTATGATGTAACGCAAAAAACAGCTCTTATGTGGAAATTTTAGGACTATTTTAAAAGCCCGGATGATTTCCGGGCTTTTTTATTAAAGGTGAGATTCTAAATATTTTGTATCGAAACGATTCTCTATAAAATCAGGGTTTCTCATCATACGGCGATGAAAATCGATTACAGTTTTTACACCGCCTATCTCAAATTCATCCATTGCACGACGCATCTTTTTAATGGCACGATCACGATCTTCACCCCAAACAATTACTTTGCCTATCATAGAGTCATAGTGCTGAGGAATGATATAACCTGCATGTGCATGGCTGTCTATGCGAACATCTTTTCCTCCTGGAGCGATCCATTTATTGATCTTTCCAGGACATGGCATAAAGTTTACAGGATCTTCTGCTGTAATCCTACACTCAATAGCATGCCCTTTTAAGCAAACAGCACTTTGATCAAAAAGTTTTTCACCCTCAGCAATGCGGATCATCCATTCAATAATATCGATACCGCTTACCATTTCACTGACACAGTGTTCTACCTGCAAGCGTGTATTCATCTCCATAAAGTAGAAGTTTTTATGCTTGTCAACCAAAAACTCAAATGTTCCTGCACTCTCATAACCTATGTGCTTGGTTGCTTTTACTGCTGCTTCGTGTAGTCTGGCACGTGTTTCGTCATCTAAAAATAGAGCTGGTGACTCTTCAATGAGTTTTTGGTGACGACGCTGCATAGAGCAATCCCGTTCACCTATATGTACTGCATTTCCGTGACTGTCAGCAAGTACTTGTACCTCTATGTGGCGCGGATTTTCAATAAATTTTTCCATATAGATAGTTCCATCGCCAAATGCAGTAATAGCTTCACTCTCAGCTGCTAAAAAAGCATTTTCGATGTAGCTTTCATCTTCAACAACACGCATACCACGTCCACCGCCACCTGCTGCTGCTTTAAGAATGACAGGAAATCCCATCTCTTTTGCAAGTTTCTTTGCTTCATCAACAGATTTAACAGCACCGTCACTTCCTGGAATAACAGGTACGCCAGCCTCTTTCATAACCTGTTTTGCTTTTGATTTATCGCTCATAAGAGCCATAACTTCAACGCTTGGACCAATAAATTTTATATTATGATATTGGCAGATTTCTACAAAACTCTGATTTTCACTTAAAAAACCGTAACCGGGAAAGATCGCATCACATTCACTAACTTCAGCTGCAGCTATGATGGCTGGAATGTTCAAATAACTATCACTACTTTTTGGTCCACCTATACAGATAGTTGCATCTGCAAGATGAAGATATGATGCATCTTTATCGGCAGTAGAGTAGACTGCAACTGCCTCTTTACCCATCTCTTTAATTGTACGGATAGCCCGTAGTGCAATCTCACCTCTGTTGGCGATTAGAATACGTTTGATTTCAGCCATAGGCTCAAACCTTCTCTACTAAAAAGAGTGGCATATCATACTCAACTGGCTGACCATCTTCAACAAGAATATCAAGAATTTTGCAATCAAACTCAGCTTCAAGCTCATTCATAATCTTCATTGCTTCTAAAATACAGAGAGTCTGCCCTTTTCTAACAGTATCTCCCACATTTACAAATGGAGGTGAGTCTGGAGATGGTGCACGATAAAATGTTCCAACCATAGGTGAAGTTATTTTGTCAGCATTGTCTGCAACTTTCTTTTCAGCCTCTGCTACAGGTGCTTCAACAGGAGCTGAAGCTTGAACTTGCTGAACAGGAGCAGCCTGCACAGGTGCTGTTGCAACTGCTACACCACCCTTTTCGAGAGTCAATCCAAAGTCGCCATTTTCAACTTTCAATTTACTCAAATCACTACTATTAAATACTTTTATAAGCTCTTTTATCTCTTTCAAATTCATTAACATTCTCCAAAAATTAAAGTAAGGTGTACTATAATATCACAATTTAATTTAGAGGATAATTGATGGGTCTTAAAAGCGATAGCTGGATACGAGAAATTGCGCTTAAAGAGAAGATGATCGAACCATTTTGTGAAGATCAGGTAGGTAAAGGTGTAGTTAGTTACGGACTCAGCAGTTACGGTTATGATATTCGTGTAAGTGATGAGTTTAAAATCTTTACCAATGTTAATGCTGAAGTGGTTGATCCAAAACACTTTGATGAGCGTAATGTTGTTGATTTTAAAGGTGATGTCTGCATAGTACCACCAAACTCTTTTGCTTTAGCAAGGACTGTTGAATACTTTAGAATTCCAAGAAATGTATTGGCAATCTGTCTGGGCAAAAGCACATATGCACGCTGTGGAATCATTGTCAATGTTACTCCATTTGAGCCAGAATTTGAAGGCCACATCACGATAGAGATATCAAACACCACCCCTCTTCCGGCAAAAATATATGCTAATGAAGGTATAGCACAAGTTCTCTTCTTTGAAGGTGATGAGATGTGTGAAGTAAGCTATAAAGACAAATCAGGAAAATATCAAGCACAAACAGGCATTACACTGCCTCGTATTTTGGATGGGGAGTGAAACAGAACCTCATCCTAATTTTCATCATATTATTTGCTACTGTCGCATTCCTCATCAACCGATCACGCTTGCATACTACACAAAGCAACCTTAATCATATTGACCATAAAAAAGAGAAACATTTACACCAAAATAGTAAAGAAAAGATTGAAGATATACATTCAGTAAAGTATCTAGAATCCTATATAGAGGATGTCATAAATAACGGCTCATCTCAAAAACTTGGATTTGCATATGGAGATATGCAAGCAGGTTTTGCCGACAAAGATGCTGCCAAAAAGATAGCAGCTTATGTCGTAACACTCTCTGGCAAACAACCAACACATCCAGAATGGGTTAAAGAGGGACACACATTCTACATAAGCAACTGCGGAGGGTGCCACGGCGAAGATGGCAAAGGTATTCACGGCACATTTCCTGATCTTACAAGAGAAACTCTTCTTGGCATAGAACGCCGCTGAAAAACTAATGCTTTTCAATCCACCGGCAAAGAAACCAAACCGCATAAAGGTGGTGTTTAAAACGTCCCTTTTTTGATTTTTCTATCATAAATTTTAGAGCTTCACTGTCAAAAAGCTTCAGTTTTGCATTAATTTGTTTTAGCTTATCCAACTCTCCAGCAGCAGTTAGCCACTCTATAAAAGGATAGGAAAATCCTTTTTTCTTTCGCTCTATTATCTCTATAGGTAAGTATCGTTTTGCTACCTTTTTTAAAAGCCATTTTGGTTTTTCACCAATTCGCCATTTAGGATCGCAAGAAAAGAGTTTTTGAACAAGCACTCTGTCCATAAAAGGACTTCTTGCCTCTATACCATGTGCCATACTAACTCTATCTAGCTTTTTTAAAAAAACCTCTCCAAGTTGAACTTTAATATCTATATAGCTATACCACCAGGGACCAGTCACCTCTTTGGATCGTTTAGCATAATGCTCTATCCACAAAAGAGACTGATCATCTTTTACATTTTGCTTTAAAAGCCTGTTTTGCTGTAAATCTGTAAATAGTTCTGCTGAAGATCTAAAAAGAATTGAGTCATCAAAAATGCGTTTATACCACTCCCACTCTCTGTTTGGGCTGTAATTGCTTCTAAAGTAGTTACGCAGCCAGTTTTTATATTTTAAATCTCTTGCCTTTTCAATGTCGATCATCTCATAATATGGACGATATCCAAAAAAGAGTTCATCTGCTCCATCACCGCTAAGAATTACTTTAACACCCTGCTCTTTTATCTTTTTGGTTAAAAACCAAAGAGGTATAGCCGCTGGGTCGCCAAATGGTTCATCCATATGCGAAATTAACTCTTCGCTAGATTCCAAAAAGTCATCCATTCCCATCTCAAATGAGTGATGATCACTTCCAATATGATTTGCAACTATTTCAGCAAACTTGCGTTCATCATACTTTTCAAAACCTTTATACCCTACTGTAAATGTCGGAAGAGGATCTTTTGAAAGCTTACAAGCCAATGCCGCAACAAGTGAACTGTCAACACCTCCGCTTAAAAGTGCACCGATGGTTACATCACTTACCAGCCTGTATCTGATACTCTCTATTAAGAGTTTTTCAAGCTGATCAATATCTAATTTATCACTTCCATATGTAAAGATATCTTCCTCATCAACACTAACATAAATCTCTTTGCCATCATACTTAAGATAGCTACCTGGTTCTAATTGATGAATCTCTTTAAAAAATGTATTTGGACTGATTGTGGATTGATATGAAAGATAGGAAGTTATGCTATCTCTAGACCATTTAATTTGAGGGTACATTGCAAGGATAGCCTTTATTTCAGAAGCAAATATAAAGCTATCTTCCATTTTTGCATAATAGAGTGGTTTTTTGCCAAAAGGATCACGAAATAGATGCACTAAACCATCCTCTATGATTGCTATGGCATACATTCCACGAAGATGTTTTGGCATCTTTTCACCCCACTGCTTAAATGCAGCTACTGCAACTTCTGTATCGCTTTGGGTTTTAAAAGCTGTGTCAAGCTTGCTCTTTAGTTCACGGTAATTATAGATTTCACCATTCATCAAGATGGTTGTATTATCGATTTGCATAGGCTGATTGGCTTCAGGCAAAGGATCTATAATGCTTAAACGATAATGACCTAAAAAAAGATTATCTTTGGCTACCACTCCACAACTGTCTGGTCCACGATGAGAAAGAGTTTCGTAAGCTTTTTTTGCTTTGGTTTTGTCATACTTGCCTATGATTCCAAATATTCCACACACATAAATTCCTTCTAAAAGTCTCCAACAAGTGCTAATATATTTTTTTGAACCTTTTGTACTACACTGTTTGGTAATTTACATATAAAAGTTACATCTCTTGCCATAAAATCAAGGTTTTTTACTTGATCAGACAAAATAACCCCTTCTATAGGTAATTTTTTGGGCAAGCTTACTTCAAAAGGGTAACCTTTTACTTTAGAAGTTATCGGCACACAGATACATAAAGAAGTCTTTTCATTATAGATTTTTGGAGATATTACTAAAGCTGGTCTCTTACCTTTTTGTTCGTGTCCTGCTTGTGGTGTAAAATTTAACCAAACAATATCTCCTCTATCAGGAATATAACTACCACTCTTCATTGCCTACCTTGCCTGTATCTATCTCTTTATGTAAGTTATCAGAGTTAATTTGAGATACAAGTTTCTCTAATAAAGTATTACTTTTAGGCTCAAGTACAATCTTGCCACTCTCAACTTTAAGTTCTAGGGTAGAATTATCATCTATACAAAGAGTTTTAGCTACATCTTTAGGTATGCGTAGTGCAAGAGAGTTTCCCCACTTTTTCAATGCTACTGTCATATACCACCCTTTTTTAAATGTATATACAAAATAATACTAGCAATTTTTAGCATTGTCAAACTCTTCTTATAACAACTGTAAAATCGCCGTCTAAATAGCCCTCTATGATCTTCACATCTCCCAACTTACGACAAGATTTACTAATTTCATCAGGCATCCAGTAGTTATATGTTTTACTTCTATCTTTACCCTTTAAAAGATTAAATACAATTCCTTTATTTGCTACATCAAAACATCTTTTAATTGCTAAAAGTGTCTCAAAACGTGTTAAAAGATTTAACGAACCGCTTGCTACATACCAGTCAGCTTCTGGCAATGGACTCTTTAAAAGATCACACTTTAAAATGGTTTGCCCTGTTCTATTCTTAGCCTCTTCTACCATCACATCCAAAGCATCTATTCCAATATATTTTTTTGGCAAAAGATTATGCTCTTTCATATAAAGGTAAAGATCTCCAAAACCACATCCTGCATCTACTAGTGTAATCTCTTTAATACTCTTTATTGGCTTTAAAAGTGCATTGAATCTCTTCTTTTGACGAACTTCATCAATCCAAGCTACTCCTTTAGCAGTTTTTCCATATCTTTTTATGGCATTTTCATAGAAACGTATTTGATCTATTCGAGCCATTAATAATTTTCCTTTTAGGTACGATATTTGCTTGTATCTCTTAAAAACCTACTCTGTTATCCAAGAAGGGCTGATATGTTTAGCGATAAAAGCATACTTATTACCGGCGGTACCGGAAGTTTTGGTAAAAAATATACCAAGATTCTTTTACAAAAGTATACTCCAAAAAAGATTATTATCTATTCACGCGATGAACTTAAACAGTTTGAAATGGCACAAGAGTTTAATCACCCTTGTATGCGCTACTTCATTGGAGATGTAAGAGATAAAGAGCGACTCATTAAAGCTATGAATGGTGTAGACTATGTCATACACGCTGCCGCACTAAAACATGTGCCTATTGCTGAATATAACCCTATGGAGTGTATAAAGACCAATATAAACGGTGCTCAAAATGTCATTGATGCAGCTCTTGCAAATGGAGTTAAAAAGGTAATTGCTCTATCAACAGACAAAGCTGCAAACCCTATAAATCTGTATGGAGCTACAAAACTTGCCAGTGATAAGCTTTTTGTTGCTGCAAACAATATAAAAGGTGAACAAGATATTCAGTTCAGTGTTGTCAGATACGGCAATGTAATTGGAAGCAGAGGATCAGTTGTACCATTCTTTTCAAAACTCATCAAAGAGGGAGCAAAAGAGCTGCCTATTACCCACCCAGATATGACGCGTTTTATGATTACGCTTGAACAAGGTGTTAATTTCGTGCTTAAAAACTTTGAAAGAATGCAAGGCGGCGAGATATTTGTTCCAAAAATTCCTTCTATGAAGATAACAGAATTAGCTAAGGCGATGGCTCCAAATCTACCGCAAAAAATCATAGGCATAAGACCTGGTGAAAAACTTCACGAAATCATGTGTCCGGCAGATGACAGCCATTTGACACTGGAGTTTGAAGACCACTATGTCATTCAGCCAACAATTCAGTTTGCAGATAAGGCAGACTTTTCTACAAACCGCCTTGGCGAAAAGGGTAAGCCTGTAAAACAGGGATTTGAGTATAACTCAGGCAATAACAGTGAATGGTTAACGCATGAAGAGTTTTTAGAACTTGCAAAGGAATATTTGTAAATGAGTTTTATACCTTATGGCAAACAAAGCATTGATGAAGATGACATAAAAGCAGTAGTTGAAGTTTTAAAAGCAGATTTTTTAACTACTGGTCCTAAAATAGAAGAGTTTGAAAAGGCGTTAGCAAACTATTGCGGTTCTAAATATGCTGTTGCTGTCTCAAACGGTACAGCTGCTTTACATTTGGCATCACTCTCTCTTCTAAATCCTGGTGATAAAGTTTTAACTACACCAAATACATTTCTTGCTACTGCAAACTCCATACTTTATGCTGGTGCTAAACCAATATTTATAGATATTCAAGAGAATGGAAATATTGATCTTGATCTGTGTGAAGAGGCACTAAAAAAAGACAATAGCATAAAAGCGTTGTATGCCGTACACTTTTCAGGCAATCCAGTAGAGAAAGAAAAGCTTGAAAGACTAAAAAGCGAATATGGTATTTTGATACTAGAAGATTGCGCGCATAGTTTGGGGGCAGAGTATAATGGAATCAAAACTGGTAGTTGCACAAACAGTGATCTATCTATATTCTCATTTCATCCGGTAAAACCTATAACAGCAGGTGAAGGCGGTGCCATTACTACCAATGATTTTAAACTCTATGAAAAACTTAAAATTTTGCGAAATCACGGTATGGTAAAAGAGAAAAATATGGCTCCTTGGGAGTATGAGATGCAAGAACTTGGATTTAATTACAGAATTACAGATATTCAGTGTGCTCTTGCACTGTCGCAACTAAAAAGGTTAGATGAATTCACTGCAAAAAGACGTAAAATAGCTTCCAGATATGACAAAGCTTTTAAAAATAGTGATTTTATCAAACCTTTATACCCATTAAATGATAGATCATCTTACCATCTGTATGTGGTTTTAGTAGAGTTTGATCGATTAAACATAACAAAAGAAGAGCTATTTAAGCAGATGAGAAAACAGGGTATTGGACTTCAACTGCACTATATTCCAGTAAACAAACAACCATACTATCGTAAACTAGGGTTTGGAAATGAAAAACACCCAGTAATGCAAAACTACTATAAAAAGGCCTTCTCTTTACCGATATATCCAGCCCTTACAGAACAGAACCAAGAGTATGTCATAAACAAATTGTTGGAGACTCTGAATGTGTAAAAAGGTATGTATCATTCCTGCTAGAGGCGGAAGTAAACGAATTCCAAAAAAAAATATCAAACCTTTTTACGGTAAACCACTAATTGCTTACTCTATTGAAACTGCAAAGCAATCAGAGCTTTTTGATCGAATAATCGTCTCAACAGATGATGAAGAGATAGCAAAAATTGCAAAAGAGTATGGAGCAGAAGTTCCATTTATGCGTCCAAAAGAGTTGGCAGATGACTATAGTGGAACAGACAAAGTAACAAAACATGCTATTGGTTGGCTTGAAAGCATAGGTGAAAAGTATGATTATGTTTGTACAATTTATGCTACAGCACCACTACTGCAAGCACAATACTTAGTAGAAGGATATGAAAAGCTGAAACACTCTGATGCTGTTTATGCATTTTCAGTTACTTCTATGCCTTTCCCAATACAAAGAACTTTTAAAATTACAAAAAATGGTCGATGTGAAATGTTCTTTCCCGAATATTACTCTGCAAGAAGTCAAGATTTAGAAGAGGCTTACCAGGATGCAGGACAGTTTTATTGGCAAAAGCTTTCCAAAAAATCTGATGAACCGATATTTGGTAAAGACTCTATTCCTATCATACTTCCACGCCATTTAGTACAAGACATTGATACATTAGAAGATTGGGAAAGAGCTGAAAAGTTATACAAAATTTTACAGATGGAAAAAATCCAATGAAATCAGTAATAATCCGTGCTGACAGCTCTTCAACAATTGGTGCCGGTCATATTATGCGTGACTTAGTCTTGGCTAAAGAGTTTAAAGATAAAAGAGTCATTTTTGCTACTCGAAACCTACCAGGGAACATTAATTACAAAATAGAAGAAGCCGGCTATGAACTAGCAAGTTTAAAAACCAATTCTCTAGAAGAGTTCATAGGTCTGATTGAAAAATATAATGCTCAAATAGTAATAATTGACAACTATGAGATAGATGAAACTTTTGAAAAAGCTTTAAAGCAAAAAACTGGTGTTACGATTATGGTACTTGATGACACATATGAAAAACACTACTGCGACATACTTCTAAATCATAACATATACGCGGATCCAAACCGCTACAAAGACCTTGTTCCAGATCATTGTGAGTTAAGATGTGGTAAAGAGTATACTCTACTTAGAGATGAATTCATTGAAGCCAAGAAAAATCTTTCTAAATTCAACATTCAACACTCAACATTCAACATCTTCATATCAATGGGCGGTGCTGATCACAGTAATATAACAAGCAAAATACTCAAAGCACTAGAAGAGTTTGACGATATACAATTCAATGTAGTGACCACTACATCAAACAGAAATCTGGAGCAGCTAAAAGAGTACGTCACTTCTAAAAACAATGTAACTCTTCATATAAATACAGACAAAATAGCTGAACTTATGGCAAAATCCGACCTTGCTATCGTTACTCCAAGCGTAACGCTTAATGAAGTCTTTTTTATGGAGTTGCCGTTTATTGCCATTCAAACAGCTGACAATCAGCGTGAAATGACAAGATACCTTGAAAAAAATAATTATGCTGTATTACGTCAATTTGAAGATACCATTTTAAAAAAATATTTAGCCAATGTAATTAAAGGCATAAAATGAAGATTGGAATTTTAACTTCACCTAATCAATGGTTTATACCTTATGCCAAACGACTATCA
Source organism: Hydrogenimonas thermophila (assembly GCF_900115615.1). Classification (NCBI taxonomy): domain Bacteria; kingdom Pseudomonadati; phylum Campylobacterota; class Epsilonproteobacteria; order Campylobacterales; family Hydrogenimonadaceae; genus Hydrogenimonas; species Hydrogenimonas thermophila. Next base: position 79,243 of record NZ_FOXB01000003.1, read on the forward strand.
AAACAGATAAAAGATTCAAAATTACTTTTTTGTCATGCAGAAATAGAAGATGGATTTGATGTTTTATTTATATTAAGTTACCATAAAATTATTCCTGAAAATATTTTACAAAAAAATCGTCACAATATTGTAATCCATGCAAGCGATCTACCAAAAGGAAAAGGATGGGCACCAATGTTCTGGCAGATATTAGAAGGAAAAAATGAGATCCCTTTTACTATGTTTGAGGCAAGTACAGGTGTAGATGATGGTGATGTATATATGAAAAAGACGTTACAGCTTGATGGATTTGAGCTAAATGAAGAGCTTCGTAAAAAACAAGCCAATTTTACTATAGAAATGTGCCTTGAATTTTTAAATAATTATGAAAAATACAAGACACCAAAACCTCAAATTGGTGAGGAATCCTTTTATCCTAAAAGAACAGCAAAAGATAGTCGTTTAGATATTGATAAAACAATTAGAGAACAATTTAATTTACTCCGTATTGTCAATAATACCGAATATCCCGCTTTTTTTGAAATAGATGGTCATAGATATATTTTAAAAATCGAAAAGGCTGACAGTGAAAATAGGTAATTTTGATCTTAATGGCAATAAGACATTTATCATCGCAGAGCTTAGTGCAAATCATAATGGTAGTTTACAAAATGCTGTAGACACAATTAAAGCAGCAAAAGAAGTTGGTGCCAATGCAATCAAGTTACAAACTTATACAGCTGATACATTGACACTTGACTGTAATAAAAAAGATTTCATTATCAAAGGTGGAACCCTTTGGGATGGTAAAACTATGTATGAGTTGTACAAAAAAGCATATACCCCTTGGGAGTGGCATAAAGAGCTTTTTGATTATGGAAGAAAAATAGGGATCGATATCTTCTCATCACCTTTTGATAAAAGTGCAGTCGATTTTTTAGAGCAGTTTGAACCAAGTGCCTATAAGATAGCATCATTTGAAATTACTGACTATGAACTTATTCGTTATGCGGCATCAAAAGGACGACCTATGATCATCTCTACAGGTATAGCTACGATTGATGAGATTCAGGATGCCGTTGATATCTGTAAAAGCGAAGGAAACAATGACATTGTGCTTCTAAAGTGTACCAGTGCCTACCCTGCTCCACTTGAAGATGCAAACTTAAGAACAATTCCAAACCTTGCAGAGACTTTTGGAGTAATAGCCGGTTTTTCAGATCATACTTTAGGAATAACCGCTCCAATAGCCGCCGTAACACTTGGAGCTAAAGTAATAGAAAAACATTTTATACTTGATAAAAGTATAGGCGGACCGGATGCTGACTTTTCTCTTGATAAAAAAGAGTTTGCCCAAATGGTAAAGGCTGTAAGAGATACAGAAAAACTGTTAGGAAAAGTTGACTACTCTATGACAGACAAAAAGAAAAAAAGCAGACAGTTTGCAAGAAGCCTTTATATAGCTGAAGATGTAAAAGTTGGCAATATAGTTACTTCAAAAAATGTACGCTCTGTAAGACCAGGGTTCGGACTGCACCCAAAATATTTCAAAGATATTCTTGGAAAAAGGTTTCGTTTAGATTTAGAAAAAGGAACAGCACTCAAATGGGAACATCTGCAATGAGTATAGCCAAACTATTTTTTCACAATGTCCAAAAAAATCCTAAAAAAACGGCTCTAATATTTAATGACAATGCCATAAGCTATGGCGATCTATCAAAAATGGTTTGTCAAATTTCAGCAAACATAAAAGATGCTAAAAATGTCCACATAGCAGTTTTACTGGAAAACTCCATAGAGTTTGCAGCACTGCTCATATCTGCGGCACAAACTGGAGCAGTCCTTGTTCCTTTTCCGGCAACTATGAGTTCCTCTCAACTTGAACACCTTTTTAAAAAAAACTCTATTGATTTCTTTATAGGTGACCACTCTTTTAAAGATATTAAAAAACTTGAAATTTTAGAAAGAAAACCACCGCTAACAGATATTTTAAATGACGATATAGACAATAACTACATAATAGTCTCAACTTCAGGCTCTACAAGCGAACCAAAGCCAATAGTCTTAACCCAGTCAATAAAATTGAAACGCATAGAGATAGCTTGTAAAACTTATGGATTAGATAGCAGTGATACTATTTTAGTGTCTACACCAATGCACCATTCACTAGCACAACGCGGCGTACTGCTTGGGCTTACTCTTGGAGCAACTGTAGTGCTGATGGACCGTTTTTCACCTGCTAAATACCTTGAGACTATAGAGCTAACACGTGCAACATTCTCTTTTTCCGTATCAAATCAATTAGAGAGTATAGTAGATTTCATTGATCAATATAATGTAAGTTCTATAAAAAAGATGGTCTCTTCTTCTTATGCCATAAAACCAGAAGTCAAAAACAGACTATTAAACTATTTTGATATTCACGAATGTTATGGAACAAGCGAAGTTGGCTGTGTAACAGAGTTAGCCCCAAAAGATTTGAATGAACATCTTGAATCTGTCGGAAAGCCTATGGATGGTATTGAGATCAAAATTTTAGATCCAAATGAGCAGGGAATTGGAGAAATTGCAGTTAAATCGCCTTGGAAATTTAAAGAGTACTACGAACTGCTAGAAATCACACATGAAAGTTTTGAAGATGGTTACTTTAAAACGGGGGATCTTGGAGTATTAAAAGATGGATTTCTCTACTATACCGGCAGGAAAAAAGAGATGATTAAAACCGGCGGTATTAGCGTTTATCCTATGGACATTGAAAAGGTTATAAAAGAGGTTGACGGAGTGGATGAGGTAGCAGTTATTGGTATAGAGGACAGCTACTTTGGAGAGGCTGTTATTGCTGTATTTACCGGTACTGCAAAAATTGCCGATATTAGAAGTGTAGCAAAAGAGAAGTTATTGTCTTATCAACAACCCTTATTTTACGATAGAGTAGATGCTTTACCAAAAAACAGTCTGGGCAAACTGCAAAAATTTAAACTAAAAGAAAAGTATAAAAACCTTGATTTGGGAAGAAGATTAAAAGGGCTATTATGAAAAAAGCTATTTATGGAGCCGGTCAGTTTGGTCGTTACTTTTTTAAAATTTTAGATAAAAAGATAGGCATAGATTTTTTTATAGATGCATATACTACATCTGATGAATTATACGGTAAACAGATTTTTAGACCGGAAAATGCTCCAACCGCTACTGTTTATAACTCCGTACACTTCCATGATGATGAAATCGTAAAGTTATTAAAAACAGAAGGTTTTGAAGTTAAAAGTTTTACAGAGACTCTAAAAGAGTTTCCAGAAATTTTCTCTGTTTTTAGAAAAAAAAGGTTTTTATGGCTTGATGAAACCAAGAGTTTGATTGATGAAAAACTAGATAAAGTTTTAAAACTATTAAAAGATAGTGAAAGCTTGGAAATATTTAACAAAATTGTAGAGTTTAGAAAAAGTTTCAATATGGAGTATTATCCATACCCAAACTCCAAACTTAGTGAACAATACTTTCCAAAAGATGTGCCTGTAATTCCTGAAACTGATGAACTTCGTTTTATAGATTGTGGAGCATTTACTGGAGATACTATTGAATTAATTAATAATAATGTACAAAAAAGCAAAAAAGTTAGCGTTGTTTCATTTGAACCTGATCCAAACAATTTGAATACTTTGCAGAAAAATATAAAAAAATTTCCAAATATTGATACTGTTGTTATACCAATGGGAGTTTACTCTGAAACTAAGATTTTAAAGTTTTCTCTATCTGGCAGTGGTTCGGCTATTAGTAAAGATGGTGATGTATCTGTACCGGTTACAAGTTTAGATGAAACAGTATATAGTTTTAAACCAAACTACATAAAGATGGATGTAGAGGGTGCTGAAAAAGAGGCTCTTTGTGGTGCAAAAAATATTATCAGAGATTTTACTCCAAATCTAGCAATTTCTCTTTATCACAAGCCTGAAGATTTATGGGAATTACCTCTATTAATTAATGAATTAAACCCTAACTATGATTTTTATATTCGAGTACATGCTCATCTGGCAATAGAAACTGTCTTTTACTGTATAAGGAAAAATCGTGATTAAACTTGGATTTTTAGGCGGTGGTTATGACAGCATCGCAGGACCGGTACACTTTATAGCATCACAAATGGATAACTGTTTTGAAGTAGTCGGGGGAATCTTCAGCCACAATAGTTTACGCTCAAAAGAGAGTGCTGAAATTTATAAAGTAAAACAGTTTGACACTTTGGAAGAGATGTGCAAAGAGGTTGACATAGTTGTTTTACTTACGCCTACGCCTATGCACTACCAAAATCTATTGGAGCTCTCAAAATATAATGTTGGAGTAATATGTGACAAACCGCTGGTATCAAACCTGCAAGAAGCTGAAGAGATAAAAAAGCTTTATGAAAATAGATTTATAGTTGTAACGCATAACTACAATGGCTACCCGATGGTTAGAGAGCTTAGAGCATTGATCGAACAACAAAAGTTTGGAGTAGTTAAAAATATTATAGTAAATATGCCTCAAGAGTCATTTTTTAGACCTCCAAAAAGTATCAAATATCCGCAAAAATGGCGTTTGCAAGATGGGAAAATTCCTACAATAGCACTAGATCTAGGTGTTCATGTTTATAATTTGGCATACTTTTTGCTTCAAATTAATCCAAACAGAGTTTTTACAGAAGTTAGTAAATTTTCCAAATATGATGTTGTTGATGATATGAAGATATGGTTTAGCTATGAAAACTCCACTAAAGGAAGCTTTTGGATAAGTAAAACAGCTTTAGGCAATGCCAATGCTCTTAGCATAGAGATTTACGGTGAAAAAGCTGGTGCAAAATGGACACAAGAGAACCCTGAAGAGTTAACTATAGCTTACAATAATGGTAAAAAAGAGATAATCAACCGCAGTTGCGATCTATTGGAAGCAGGAAAAAGAAAGTACAACAGAATGACACCGGGACATCCGGCTGGATTTATAGAAGCATTTGCAAATCTTTATATAGACATAGCTTCATTTTACGAAAATGGTAAAAACCCTTATGTTTTTGGGCTTGACCATACGATCGATAATTTGAAATTTTTTGAATCTGCAATGCAAAGCTACAAAAGAGGAGAGTGGATTGAAGCCTATTGATTTTCTAAGGAACTATCTAAATGAGATAAAACCAATTGAGATGGATGATAATACATTTTTAAAATATCGATATCTTGATAACCATTTAGATTCCTTCGCAATCATTCAATTTATAATGGCAATAGAAGATGAGTTTGGCATATCACTTCTACCTGAAGATACAGAGAGTGAAGAGTTTAGAACAATTGAAGGTGTTATAAAAATTATAGAAACTAAGAAAGAGTTATGAGATATAGTAGAGATGACATTATTAACGCTCTTTTAGAGGCTGGATTAGAGAAAGATGATACAGTCTTTTTCTCTACCTCTCTTGGTATGGTTGGTCTGCCTCCATCAAACATTAAGAGCCAAGATGCACTGAATGAACTCTTTCTAGATGCTATACGTGAAGTGCTAAGCGAAGGCAACATCATTGTTCCTACATACTCATATACGTTTGGTAAAAGTACAGCAAGTAATCCAGCTGTTTTTGACGTAGAGAAAACCAAAGCTGAAATCGGTCCTTTTCCTGAATTTGTACGTAAACAAAAAGATGCTGTAAGAAGTTTAGACCCATTTATGTCTGTAGTTTGTATTGGTAAAAACTGCAAAGAGTTGATAGATGAGATCTCAAACATATCTTACGGTGAAAACTCATTTTTTGAAAAGTTTGTAACTTTTCCAAAAAGCAAATGCTGTAGCATAGGGTTAGGACCAAACTGGACACCATTCATCCATTATGCAGATTATCTGGCAAAAGTACCTCATCGTTATGACAAACTTTTTTGGGGTTATATTCAGACTGAGAATGAAAAATTTTTTACCCCTTGGATCTATAGTGTAAGATTTGTTGGAGAGGAGTCCTACCCATATGCGCATATTGCAGGAAGAGAGGCTGAAAAAGCTGGAATTTGGAAATATGCGCCACTTGGAAGAGCAAGAGTTTATGCTGCTGATACAAAAGAGTACTTTGACTTTGTAATGAAAAAACTACAATACAATCCTTTTTACCTTGCAAAAGGGCCGGCTTGTAATGTCATTGAAAAAGAGAAGAGAAGGGTAAAATATAAAGATATTGAACTAAATGGATTTGATGAAGTTTTTGAAATGCAAACAGGTGAGTGGCTTGGAAATTTTCTTGTTCCAGAACGTTGGGGGGTAAGCAGAGCTACATTAAGCGAAAATGAAAATAGTTGCATCAATATAACCCCTATGATACACTCTTTGAGTATTGAAAAAGAGCTTAGTATTAAAGAGTTGTTAGCCCACTCACACAAGGAGTTGAAAAACTTTTTTTTCAATCGTGACTGGGGGTTTGTAAAAAAACAAGAGTTACCGGCAGATAGATATAAAATTTCCATAAAAAGCGAGTTTGGAAAAGGTGTAGTAAAAATAGCAAGAAAAGGTGACAGATACTACGCTTACCTTGAAAAACTTGAGGATATTACTCACTTAGTAAATGGAAAATCACTGAAACGTACCATATATTTAAAGAGTAATGATGATTGGTAATCAAATGCATAATCTCTGCAAAGAGCTTTTCCCCATAAACAGATCTCTAAGCGGAGATGGAGTAAGAGAGACTCTAAAGATTTTACAAAGAGAGAACCCTGAATTAAAAGTTCACAGTATAAAGAGTGGAACAGAGGTTTTTGATTGGACAGTACCTGATGAGTGGAACTGTAAAGAGGCTTACATCATTACACCAGATGGTGAGAAAATTTGTGACTACAGCGTCAACAATCTACACATAGTGCAATACTCTACACCACAAGAACTTGAATTAGAGCTAGAAGAGTTGCAAGAATATCTCTACTCACAGCCTGAACTACCAGAAGCCATACCTTACGTTACAAGCTACTATACACCAAGATGGGGGTTTTGCATATCACACAAAGAGCGTCAAAACCTAAAACCTGGTAAATACAAAGTAGTTATAAAGAGTGAACTAAAAAAAGGGGTTTTAAACTATGCAGACTTAGTAATTCCAGGAGAGAGTGAAGATGAAATATTTTTCTCTACATACATTTGCCACCCTTCAATGGCAAATAATGAACTCTCCGGTCCAGTTCTAGCCACATTTTTAGCAAAATATGTTAAATCTTTAGAAAAAAGGCGATATACCTACCGCTTTGTTTTTGCACCAGAAACCATAGGTTCACTAATATACCTTAGCCGTCATTTAGATCATCTCAAGAAAAGAGTAAAAGCCGGTTTCATTTTAACCTGCGTTGGAGATGACAGAAACTATTCATACCTTTCATCAAGATATGCAAATACATTAGCTGACAAAGTAGCTGTGAATGTTTTGAAATATGAAGTCGATGCATTTAAAGAGTACTCTTTTTTAAAAAGAGGAAGTGATGAGCGTCAATACTGTGCTCCGGGTGTTGACCTTCCGGTTTGTAGCATAATGAGAACAAAGTATGCCGAATTTCCAGAGTACCATACATCTCTTGATAATCTTGAGCTAGTAACTCCAAAAGGTTTAGAAGGTAGCTTTGATATTTATACAAAGATGATCGATATTTTAGAAAATAACTTCTATTTTAAAACAACAACCATAGGAGAACCACAACTAGGCAAAAGAGGACTTTACCCATCTATGACAACAAACCATACAGACTATAGTGAAGCCTTTTTATATCGAAATTTCCTAGCATATGCAGATGGTGCAAATGATTTAATAGATATAGCCAACATTATAAATGTAAGTGCCTATATTCTTATTCCAATTGTAAAAAAATTTAAAAATTATGGGCTTATTTTATGAGTAAAAATAGCTTATTCATAAATGAAAAGAGCTAACAAGCTGCCTTGCGGCTAACTTGTAGCTAAAGAGCTATTTATCTATTTTATTTTTATAAGCTTCTGCCATTTTAATAGCTTTTTTCCAAGCTTTTGTACCTAATTTTTTTGCTTCACTGGTTAACTGCTCTTTAATCTCTGCACCTTTGATTGCTGCTTCTTTTGCAAGCAGGGTTAATTTTTTCTTTGCGAGCTCTATTGTTTCATTGCTAATGCGTTTTAATTCGGCAAAATTATCACCTATAACATTTGCGCTTTGAGTTAGTATTTCACTTACAAAGGTGGAGTTTTTGGAAGCTACATCATCTATGATCTCTTTATAAAGCTCATCACTTCTAGAGAGCATTTTAATTAACTCTTCCCAGTTTGCTACGTGACTTGTTTTAATCTCTTCAGGTGCAAAATTCAACTGCTCTTTTAACTGTTTGACAGTAGAGATAAGAGCATCATTTATACCATAAACTGTTCCATGAATAATATCTTTTGCATTGGTTGGTGTTGCTTCTGCAAGTTCAGATGCTTTCATTAAAATAGTTGTAAGGATTGCACGAACACGAGCGGCACTAAGCAATCCTTCACTTAATGCTTTATGAGTAATTTGTCGTATAACTTCTCTAATGGCACTCTCTATCTCTTCAGCCTCTTCATATGCTGCGATCAGAGCAGCTTCAACTGTTTCATTTAAGATACCTAACCCTTCTACATGTTCAAGCTCTGTATTTTCTAATGCCTCTTGCCATAGCTCCCGTTCGTTAGGATCAAGTCTAGCTGCACTGCGTTCAATACCGGCAAATAGAGCACGTAGAGTACGTTGTAACTCTTCCTCTTCTGTGCTTAAATGTCTTTGCAGACGATCTATTTCAATAATTAGCCTCTCAATCTCTTTCTCTTTTGGCTTTTGGACTGTATCTATGAGTATTTCAAATGCATATTTTAAAAGTGCTTCATCTTTTTTACCAAGTAGTGAAAGCTCTTTATATAGTGCAGAAGATACCTGTTCGCTGAGGTTTTGAACAGATATACCACGATGCAAATGAACATAGCTTTCTATAGATTTTTCTATTGCCTCTTTTATTGCATCATCACTGCTTTTACCATTTTCAACTGCTTTATCATAAAAGCTTTTTAATTCAAGTTCCATTTTTTTCCCTTATAGTACCATTTTTACGTCATCATGTTTTTTTAATTGACGGAAAAGTTCTGTACGATCATCTTCATTGTGAACAAGTGTACAAAGTTCATAGCTGTGGTATGAGCCTTTGTTAGATGTTTTAGAAAAGTCAAGTGTATGTGGACGCTCTCCCATAACATATTTGACTGCTTCTTCTATTTTATCTTTATCTTCACCAATTACTTTATATTTCCATTCACAAGGATAGGTTATTTCAACTTTTTTATCACTGTCGTTGATAATTACCACTTTTTCCTCCTTCTTTGGATTCGAGTTGTATATTTAAAATCTGCATTCCCTTGTCAATAGCTTTTACCATATCATAAATTGTCAAAAGACCAATGCTTACACCGGTGAGTGCTTCCATTTCTACACCAGTTTTACCGTTTAGTTTCGCTGTGACATAAAGCTTAAACCCTGGTAACTCAGGTAACTCTTCTATATCACAATCGATACCAGTAAGCAGAAGAGGGTGACACATAGGGATGAGTTCAGGTGTCTTTTTTGTTCCTTGTATTGCAGCAATAACAGCAGTTTGCAATACAGGACCCTTTTTTGCTTTATTATTAACCACAGTATTGAATGCTTCTTGGCTCATTTTAATAATACCACTTGCTACGGCTACACGTTTGGTTGGTTCTTTTGAGCCTACATCAACCATTTTAGGACGATCGTTTTCATCAAGATGTGTTAAGTTTAAGTCCACTTTTGCTAGTCCTTTTTAATTTAAATTTTAGCATAAATTTATTACTTATTACTATTTGTGACGAAATTATGACATTTTTTGACGATTTAATAAAAATTTAATTGACTATTTTCGTCATTATAGTGTATGATTATAAAAAATATTCGGGAGGATTATGACATACGCATATCTTAGACAGGTACCTGGAACCAAAAGTCTAACACTGCAGCAAAAAGATGTCATTGGTTATGCTTTGGCAAATGGTCTGGAGATAGACAAAGAGGTTGTTGAACACTCCAGTAAAAACCGTCCGATTGAAGAGCGAAAACAGTTTGAAGAGTTTATGCATTCAATAAAAGAGGGTGATAATCTTATTGTTAATGAAATTTGGACTCTAAGTAATAGAGTTGATGAAATCATAAAAATAATATGTTGCACCATAAGTCGAAAAATAAACCTTCATATTGTTAGTCAGGGAATACTGATTACCAAAGAGACGCAATTAGGACAGGTTTTACCACTTTTAAATGAAGAGAGGGAGGAAATAGAAGAGAAAAGAGTTAGTGTTGGGAGACCAAAAGGGAGTAAATCACGCTCAAAATTTGATGCTTTACAGCCTAAAATTATACAGCTGCTTAAAGATGGTTTAAGTGTGAGTGCTATTGCTCGTGAACTTAATGTCAGTAGAAGTTCATTAAAAGATTACATAGAGTCACGTTCTCTAAAAGAACTGATTGATAATACATTTGTTGCAATAGGAAAACCTTTGCAAACAGATATTATAAGCGATGAAATGTTAATATGTCCATTTGAACAGAAAAGTTAAAATTAAATTAAAAGGAGTCAACTGATGCAAGCAACAGCCGGCGCTTCTGCGTCAAATAAAAAAGGTGCCAAAGAGTATTTAAAAAATTGGATACCTTATCGTATAAAAAGATATTGGCTTTTTGGGATAGTTACAATTGTAGCTCTTGTGCTGCCATTTATAAAAATAAACGGTAACCACTTCTTTTTGCTTAACTTTGACCACAAACAGCTTCATTTTCTGTTTGTTAGATTTGATATGCAAGAGTTATATTTGATGCCATTTTTGTTGATGCTTCTCTTTTTGGGTATATTTTTTATGACAACACTTGGCGGTCGTGTGTGGTGTGGATGGGCTTGTCCACAGACAATTTTCAGAGTTATATATCGTGATTTATTTGAGACAAAACTTTTACATCTTCGTAAACGAATTACAAATAAACAGCAAGAACCAGACTGGTCTAAGCCTCAAAATAGAGCTAAACAGGGTATTGCTATTTTATTGTGGTCTGTTTTAGCTTTTATTGCGGCAGCTGATTTTGTATGGTATTTTGTACCACCTGAAGATTTTTTTCAATATATTCAAAATCCAGGTGAACATACTGTTCTTATAGGTTTTTGGATTGGTATTGCTCTATTTTTGATTGTAGATGTTGTATGGTTAAAAGAGAATTTCTGTGTATATATCTGCCCATATAGCAGGGTTCAGTCTGTTATGTATGATGATGATACAATTATGGCTATCTACAATACTCATCGTGGTGGACATATTTATGATCACGAAGGACAAGATGCTAAAAAAATTGTAAACAGTGTCAAAGAGTTGAAAGAGAAAGAGCCTGAAGCAGAGTGTACGGCTTGTGAAAGTTGTGTCAAAGTTTGTCCTACGCATATTGACATTAGACAGGGTATGCAGCTTGAGTGTATTAACTGTTTAGAGTGTGTTGATGCCTGTACTAAAGTCATGGGTGCACTTGGCAAAGAGAGTCTTGTTGTATGGTCAAGTCCAAGAGAGATAGAGAAGCAAGAGGGTAAAACTAAATTTATCCGCCCAAGAACTATTGCATATTCAGTAGCTTTGACAATAGTCTTTGTAGCATTGTTGGTAATGGGAACAAAGAAAGAGCATATGCTGTTAAACATCAATAAAACAGCACAGCTTTACAGGTTTACTCATGATGGACGAATAGTAAACGACTATACATTCCTTTTCCAAAATACAGACAGCAAAGATCACAAATACTATTTTGAAGTAGTGAATCGTCCTGAGATTAAAATTATTAAACCTAGTAAGCCATTTAAATTGACAGCAGGTAAAAAAGCTAAAAAGATTGTTCAGCTTGAAGCTGTAAAACCATTGGCTAAAGATTCAAGAAAAGATACACCTGTTCCGGTTACAATAAAAGCATATGCAGTTGATGATCCTGAAAAGATTGTTGTTGAAAGAAATACTGTCTTTGTCTATCCAAGATGGGATATCGTCCAGAAAAAATTGAAAAATATGGATGAGTAGATAAAGACTCCTAGGGGGACTCGAAGATATGGAGATGAAGAGTGTATTGGTTCTGGGGGGAGGGTTTGCTGGTCTTGAGGCAGCAATATTTTTAAGAAAAAAAGGTTTTAAAGTCACGATGATTTCAAATCGTGACTATTTTTATATCTATCCTACATCTATTTGGATCCCAACAGGTGAGGCTGAGTTTGAAGATATTTGTGTACCTCTTAAAGAGCTTTCAGATGTTCACGGATTTGAATTGATAGTAGATGAGGTAAAAGAGATTTATTCTAAAGAGCGACGAGTTGTTTGTGCCAATGGCGAGTATGGATGTGAATATCTAGTAATAGCCATAGGCAGCGGTAAAATGAAGCATGAGGGAAGTGAACATTTCCTTTCTATATGCGGGGAGCCAAAAGAGGCTATAAAGATAAAAGAGCGTATAGATGAACTAATAAAAAAGGGTGGTGGAAAGATTGCTATGGGTTTTGGGGGTAATCCAAAAGATCCAAGCAACGTTCGTGGCGGTCCAGCTTTTGAAGTACTTTTTAATGTCCATAACCATCTAAAAAAACTGGGTATTCGTGATAAGTTTGAACTAACTTTTTTTGCTCCTATGGAGAAGCCTGGTGCAAGACTTGGAGAACAGGCTCTTAAAATGATGGATATTTTTTTCAAACGTCTCGATATCAAACGCCATTTTGGTAAAAAAATAAAACGTTTTGAGAGTGATGGGATCATTTTTGAAGATGATAGTAAATTAGAAAGTGATTTTACAATGTTTATTCCTGCCGGAAATGGTCACCCTGTCTTTAAAAACTCTGATCTGCCACTTAATGAAGCAGGTTTAATTAAGATCAATGACTATTGTGAAGTAATTCATGACTATGATGAATCACCGGAATTTTACAATGTTTTTGCTATTGGTGACTCTGTTGCACTTGATGGTCCTGATTGGCGTGCAAAACAGGGACATGTTGCTGAAGTAATGGCTCGTAATGTAGCGTTTAACATCGATGCTATCTCCAAAGGGAGTGAAGAGCGCAAAGGTTATATGAGTCATATCAACATTCTTTGTGTTATGGATAGTGGTGATGGGGCTGCTTTTGTTTACAGGAATGACAAAGGTGGTAAAATGATCCCTATGCCTGTTGTAGGTCACTGGATCAAGAAGGCTTGGGGTTGGTATTGCAGAAACTCAAAATTGGAAAAAATTCCAAGAATACCAGGACTTTAATAAATTTTAGACAGGAGTTGGGGGAATGACACAAAAAATCTTTAAAGAGAAGTATCCTATCTATGAATTGATAATAGATAAGAGTGAAACTACATACAAAACAGTTGATGAGATAATAAACTATTTTAAAGGAAAGATAGAAGAGCATCCGGTAACAGCTTATATTGCTATATTTGATCACTATGCACATACCAGTTCATTGAGTGTAGGTAATATAAGTGAAAATATTAAAGATGCTAAAAATATAGTTTTTTGTTTCGGAAAAGAGCTTCCTACACCTGAAGTAATGGCTGTTCGTCCTCGTTCAATTGGTGTAACTGATATTGGAGATAAATTTGTAATAATTTTTATGGAAGCTCCAAATCCACAGGCAAATGAAACTATGGAGAATTGGGCAAAATCTATTAAAAATATTTAGTGTAACCTAAATATAAGTGTCGAAACTTTTCGGCACTTCTTTCTTTTTACAAGCCTTTGATATAATCGGTATAAAAAAAGGACCGGTAATGGCCTATTTACCGATTATATTGGCAGGTATCTTTCTATCTGTTGCTATCAATTCACTTCTTAAGCGAATAGGTATTCCTACTGTTATAGGTTATATTGCTACTGGTATAGCTATCTCTGCTGTTTTTGGCCTTCATCATGATCATAATAATGAATTGAGTGAGATTGCTGAGTTTGGTATTGTCTTTTTAATGTTTACTATTGGACTGGAGTTCTCTTTCCGTCAGCTTGTGGCAATGAGAAAAGAGGTAATGGTTTTTGGGTCACTTCAGTTGGGATTGTCTGCTCTTGTTTTTGGATCAGTAGCCTATTTTTTTGGTATGGAGCAAGAGGGTGCAATTATTACTGGATTGGCTTTAGGTCTCTCTTCTACAGCAATAGTGCTAAAGACTTTAAATGAAAATGATGATATACAAACCCCTTATGGACGAAAATCTGTAGGAATTTTAATATTTCAGGATTTAGCTGTAATTCCTATTTTATTGATGATTACAATTTTCTCTTCTAATAATAATGATATTTTTATGATGTTACAAAAAATAGCAATTGATGCTGTTATAGTTGGAATAATTATTTATCTGGTTGGTAAGTATATTATAGATTGGCTTTTACAGTGGGTTACTCGAACAGATTCATCAGAGATATTTTTAGGAACAGTTCTCTTTTTAGTTATAGGATCAGCTGAACTTGCGCACCTGTTTGGTTTTACATACTCACTAGGAGCATTTTTGGCAGGTATGATGATTGCAGAGACACACTATAAATACCAAATAGAAGCAGAATTGGCACCTTTTAGAGATTTGCTTTTAGGACTCTTTTTTGCCACTGTAGGTATGCAGATTAATTTAAATATTGTTGCAGATAACATTGGATTGATTCTCCTTGTTACACTTGTTGTAATGGCTGCAAAGTTTGGAATTATACTACTTTTTATGCAGTTTTTTACCAGACCTCGTGTAGCGTTAAAAACTGCTCTTGCACTTTCACAGGTAGGTGAGTTTGCGTTGGCTGTCTTTTCTCTAGCCCAATCAAATCTTCTTATCGATAATGAACAGTCTCAAATTCTTTTGAGTGCAGTTGTTATCTCTATGATCTTTTCTGTCTTTATTCTTGCCCGTGTACGTGATATAGCCGATCTTTTTACTCCAGAGCCTGAGCCAGAAGTTTCAAAATTGGAGTCTACAGGATTTAAAGATCACATAATTGTTTGTGGATTTGGACCATTGGGGCGTAAAGTAGCAGCAGAGTTAAAGTGTCAAGGAGTCAGTTATGTTATTCTTGAGCATAATATTCACAGAATGGAGAGTGGTAGAAAGATGGGTGAACCTATCTTTTTTGCCAATGCTGCTAACAAAGATGTTTTAAAACAGTTTGATGTAAGCAAAGCAAGTGCTGTCATTGTGGCAGTAGATCATATAAGACATTTGCGACTTATATGCGAAGCTTTGGTTCAAGTAGCCCCAAATGCAAATATTGTTGTTAAATTAAGAAGTGAAGATGAGAGGGAAATGATAGGTGATCTTAAAATAGATCATATTTTAATACAGAGTAGGGAAATGGCAAGGTTATTAGTAATTGAAGCAATGAGATGTCAGTTAAAAATACAAAAGAGAGGATAAAAATGTTTGAAAATGGATTTTTAGGAACAAGTGCACCATTTTATATGGACCTTTCAACACTATATTTTGCACTATTGCCTGTATTAATGGCAATGGCCGTACTTTTGGCAGTAAAAAAATTATTTAAAGCTCATGCATATTCACAGATGGGACTATTTATTTTGACAATTATAGTAGTATTGTATTTTGAAATTGGTGTTAGATTGGATGGTGGTTATTTTGCTTATATTGAAAAAACATCTCTTCCCAAAGATAAAATGGCAATTTATATGATTGTACATATATTTATAGCTTTAGTTTCAACACTTGTATGGGGTTATCATACGATTAGATCTTTTAAAGAGTTTATTAAGACAAAATCTGTATATATAAATCATAAAGTAGTAGGTCGTTTTATTTTTACAGGTATGACTATAACATCATTTATGGGGGTTGGAGTATACTGGCTTTTATTTGTCCAAGGCATCTCTTAGCGGTAGTTTGTTAAAATAACAAAACTTTCTTTTGATGAGGCGTACATGACCAAATATATCTTTGTAACCGGTGGAGTTCTAAGTTCTCTTGGTAAGGGAATTACGGCAGCAAGTATAGGAACACTTCTAAAGCAGACGGGACTTGATGTCTCTATTTTGAAAATGGACCCATACTTGAATATGGATCCAGGCACTATGAGTCCTCTTGAACATGGTGAAGTATTTGTTACAGCAGACGGTGCAGAGACAGACCTAGATCTTGGACATTATGAGCGTTTTTTAAATGTTGATCTTGGCAAAAAAAATAACTTTACAACAGGGCAGGTTTACCATACTGTTTTGACAAAAGAGCGTAAAGGTGAATACCTTGGTAAAACAATACAGGTAATTCCTCATATCGTTGGAGAAGTCAAACAGAGGATTTTTGAAGCAGGAAAAGGTAAAGATGTTCTGATTGTAGAGCTTGGAGGTACCGTTGGAGATATAGAGGGGCTTCCATTTCTTGAAACAATTCGACAAATCAAACACGAACTTGGCAGTGATAGGGTAATCAATATTCACGTTACACTTATTCCATTTATTAAAGCGGCAGGTGAATTGAAGACCAAACCTACGCAACACAGTGTGCAAGAGTTACGTCGTATTGGTATTACTCCACACATGATCATTGCTCGTTGTGAAAAGCCCCTTCCTAAAGATGTTCGTAAAAAGATAGCAATGAGTTGTGATGTCGATTTAGAGAGTGTAATAGAGTGTGTAGATGCACAAACTATCTATCAGGTTCCTTTGAATTTCTTAAAAGATGGCATTATGAATCCTCTTGCTAAACGCTTTGTCTTAACCCATAAAGAGCCAAATATGCAAGAGTGGGATATTTTGGTAAAACGCATTATTGCACCAAGAGATGAGATCACAATAGCATTTGTAGGAAAGTATACAAACCTAAAAGAGTCTTATAAATCACTTACAGAAGCTCTGATTCACGCAGGAGCTGCTCTTGATACTCGTATTAATATCCACTGGGTAGACAGTGAAGATATTGAAGAGAAGGGTATTGAAGAGACTATAGGAGAGGTAGACGGTATTTTAGTTGCTGGCGGATTTGGTGTGCGTGGTGTTGAAGGTAAAATAATGGCAATTCAACATGCTCGTGAAAATAAGATACCATACCTTGGAATATGTCTTGGAATGCAGTTAAGTCTAATTGAGTATGCACGTAATGTTTTAGGTATTAAAGATGCAAACTCTGTAGAGTTTGATCCTGAAACAAAAGAGCCAATTATCTATTTAATAGATGAGTTTATAGATCAGTCAGGTCAAAAGCAGGTACGTACACATAAGAGTCCATTGGGTGGAACAATGCGTTTGGGTGCATATCCGTGTGAAACAAGAGAGGGTACCAAACTATTTGAAGCTTACAATGGTAAAAAGATTATCTATGAGCGACATAGACACAGATATGAAGCAAACCCAGTTTACCGTGAGCGTCTTGAAAAAGCTGGTATGACCATTTCAGGTGAATCAAATGGACTTATAGAGGCTGTTGAAGTTAAAGATCACCCTTGGTTTTTAGGTGTGCAGTTCCATCCGGAGTTTACATCACGATTACAAAATCCAAACCCATCAATTCTTGCATTTGCCAAGGCATCACTGGCGGCAAAAAACGCCGATAATGAGTAATCTTCAAAGACTGACCAAAGCTAAAATTGCCGCTATACTTGCGTCGCGTTTTAGCGATGGTTTTAAGTCTCTTAAAGAGCTTCCCAACCCTTTTGAACTTCATGATATGGATCGTGCCAGTGAGCGCATAGCTCTTGCTGTAAAAAATAGAGAACGAATAGTTGTGATTGGAGATTATGATGTCGATGGTGTAGTCTCAACAGCTTTGATGGAAGAGTTTTTTGAAATCATAAACTACCCTGTCAAAGTTATAATTCCAAATAGATTCAGTGATGGTTATGGTATTTCTCCAAAAATTTTGGAGCGCATAGAGGCTAATGTCATAATAACTGTAGATAATGGAATTTCTGCACATGAGGCAGCTGATATTTGTAAACAGCGCGGTATTGATTTAATAATTACCGATCACCATACCCCCGGAGACATGCTTCCCAAAGCTTTTGCAATAGTAAATCCAAAAAAGTCTGTATGCAGTTTTGCGTATCCAGAAATTTGCGGAGCGCAGATTGCTTGGTTTTTAATTGGAGCCCTTAAAGCCAAGATGGGATTGTCTATCAGAATGGCTGAGTTCCTTGATCTATTGGCACTAGCAATTATTGCTGATGTTATGCCTCTTGTTTCTATTAATCGCCCTTTGGTTCAAAAAGGTCTTGAAATGCTCTCAAGGTCAAACCGACCAGCTTTTGAAGCTGTAAGGGCATATCTTGGAAAAAGCCATTTTAGTGCTGAAGATATAGGTTATGGAATAGCACCTCGTATTAACAGTGCAGGACGTATGGAAGATGCTACTGTAGCATTGCGGTTTTTACGAGCTCATACTTTAAGTGAAGCAAGTAACAATTGGCTTATTCTTGATAATTTTAATCAGATACGCAGGCAGACAGAATCAGAGACTACAGAAGAAGCTATATCTATGGTGAATCCTGAAGACCCGGTAATAGTAGTTGCCGGAGATGGCTGGCATGAAGGGGTGGTAGGAATAGTAGCATCACGTTTGGTAGATCGTTTTAAAAGGCCTGCTATTGTACTTTCTATAGAAGAAAATAGAGCAAAAGGTAGTGGAAGAAGTATAGGAGATGTTAATCTTTTTGAACTTTTAGATAGATGTAAAATGCATCTTGACGGTTTTGGTGGTCATAAAATGGCTGCCGGACTCTCTTTAGAGGCTAAAAAGATAGATCTTTTTAGAGAAGCTATATGTAAAGAGGCTTCAAAACTTCCTTCTGAAATGTTTTTACCAAAAGAGCAGATAATGGGAGAGCTTCCAATAAGTGAAGTTGATTGGGAGTTGATGGAGATTTTATCAAGTTTTGAGCCATATGGTGAGGCAAACAGCAGGCCTAAGTTTCTAATGAAAAATTTGAGTGTAGTTGAGTCTAAAGCAATTGGAGCTGATAAAAATCATTTAAGACTTATATTGGCAGATGGGAATGTAAGGTTGCAGGCTATCCAGTTTGGATTTGACAAAATGGTAGATATTGGTCAAAGAGTTAATGTAACAGGGACATTACAGATAAATGAGTTTAATAACCAAAGATCAATACAGTTTCTTATAGATTACATAGAATAAACACTATGATAAAACATTTTCATATAACTGTAACAGGAGTAGTTCAGGGGGTTGGCTTTCGTCCTTTTGTTTACAGAGTTGCCAAAAATCTTGGCTTAAAAGGGAGTGTAAGCAATACAGCAACGGGAGTTAAAATCCACATAGAGGGTCCAAAAGAGAGAATAGATAAGTTTTTAGAGTCACTTGAACAAAAACCTCCTCCTTTGGCAAAAGTGGAAAATATCATTGCAAAAGAGTTAGAGTTAGCAGGATTTGAGACATTTGAGATTATCTCTTCTGATGATAAAAATGAAAAAGTAACTTCCGTAAGTCCAGATGTTACTCTTTGTGAAGCGTGTCTAAATGAGATGCGTGACCCTTCAAATCGCCGTTATCGTTATCCTTTCATAAATTGTACTGATTGTGGACCACGCTATACAATTACAAAAACGGTACCTTACGATCGTCCAAATACATCAATGGCAAAATTTGAAATGTGTCCTGACTGCAAGAAAGAGTATGAGGATCCGATGAATAGGCGATATCACGCTCAGCCTATCAGTTGTTGGAATTGTGGTCCAAAACTATCTTTGCTGAACAATTCTGGAAATATTTTAGAGTGTGATGATCCTATAAAAGAGAGTGCCAAACGGCTTAAAAATGGTGAAATTGTAGCTGTTAAAGGTTTAGGCGGTTTTCATTTGATGTGTAATGCTTGCGATGAAAATAGTGTACAACTTTTAAGAGAGAGAAAAAGAAGACCATCTAAACCATTGGCTATTATGGTTAAAGGTGTTAAAGAAGCCAAAATATTGGCAGATTTCAGTGAGATAGAGAAAGAGTGGCTAACAAGCAAAGAGCGGCCTATTGTTTTGTTGAAAAAAAGAGAAGGCTCAAATCTTGCACCTTCTGTCGCTCCCAATATTGATCGAATAGGAGTGATGCTTCCTTATACTCCACTGCATGAGCTTCTTTTTGATTATATTGATTTTCCGCTTGTAGCTACCAGCGCCAACTTGAGTGATGAACCTATTATACGAGATTCAAAAGAGCTTATTGAAAAACTTGGATCTGTTGTTGATGCAGTTTTAGATCATGATCGTGATATAGTCAATGCTTGTGATGATTCTGTAATGCAAGTAGCTGGTTCTCAACCACTGTGGCTCCGTGTTGCCAGAGGAATTGCACCGTTAACTTTTTCATTGAAAAAGCCAATAGAGCGTAAAATAGTTGCAGTTGGTGCCAATCAAAAAAGTACCATTGCACTTGGTTTTAGTGATCGTATAGTTCTCTCTCCTCATATTGGTGATTTAAACACTATTGAAGCAATGGATTATTTTGAGAGAACTATCAATACTTTCAAAAACTTTTATGATTTTACTCCTGATACGATAGTTCACGATAAGCACCCTGGATATGAGACGACTAAGTGGGCAAAAGAGCAAAATAGCAAAAGTAAAGATTTGGGAATTTTGGAAGTACAGCATCACTATGCACATGCTTTAGGGGTAATGGCTGAGTATGGACTATATGATGAGCAGGTAGTGGCATTTTGCTGGGATGGTACCGGTTATGGTGATGATGGTACTATATGGGGAGGTGAGGTAATGCTTGCTGATGCAAAAGGTTTTGAGCGAATAGCAACTATTTCACCATTTAAGCTCATAGGCGCTGATCGAGCTGTAAAAGAGCCAAGACGTGTAGCATTGTCACTTCTATTTGAAATATTTACACTTGAAGAGATTTTAGCATTATCATTGCCTACAGTAAAAGCTTTTAGCAGTAGTGAGATTAAGATGCTTTACAAGGCGTGGGAAAGAGGAATAAATTCACCAAAAACTTCATCTATGGGACGATTATTTGATGCCATCTCCAGTCTTTGCGGTATCTGTCAAAGAAGTGGTTTTGAAGGAGAGAGCGGTATGCTCATAGAAGCAGCAGCAACTGTGCCAGATGCAAAACCATATTCGTTTAACATAGAGGATGGAGAGATTAAGTGGCAAAACATGGTGTGTGAAATAGTTAAAAACCCTGATCAAGAAACTGTAGCATCCAGATTTTTAGCAACACTTATTGAAATAGTTTTTGTTATAGCATCAAAATATCCAGACAAACCTTTACTTTTTGCAGGAGGAGTCTTTCAAAACAGAACACTTATAGAGAAAATTTTAGCCAGATGTAAAAAGGATGGTAGAAAGTTTTATTTTCCATCTAAAGTTTCACCAAATGATGGTGCAGTTGCTTTAGGACAGGTTTGGTATGGAATAAACCAGTATATAATATAAAATATGAAGAAAATTTATTATTAATGATAATTTAAGTATGTTGTCAATAAAATTGATAAAGAGGAGATTGTAAATGTTTAAAAATCTTAAAATAGCACAAAAAGTTCATATACCATTAATTATTGCTATACTGACAACATCAATTATCATTGTGGTTAACTCATATATATCCATTAATAAAGTTGAAAAAGAGGCCTTTGAAAAAGAGAGAATTATATTAACTAGATATTTTGAGCAAAAGTTTCAAGCAAAGAAAGATGTAGGTTTAACAAATGCAATAAATATTGCAAATAATTTATATGTAAAAAAAGCATTAAAAGAGAACAATAGAGAGATAGTAATAAATGGTTTAAAAAGTTTAAGCAATGACTTCAAAAATTATACAAAATATAAGAATATAAAAATACATATTCATACCAAAGATCTTCACTCTTTTGCAAGACTTTGGAAATTGAAAAAATATGGAGATGATTTAAGTGGCTTTAGAAAAACTATTGTTGAGATTAAAAGAACACATAAGCCTTTTAGTGCTATTGAAATAGGGCGGGCAGGTTTAGTTCTTAGAGGGCTGGCTCCTGTTCTTGATAATGGTAATTATCTTGGAAGCGTAGAGTTTATTCAAGGTTTAAACTCTATTTCAAAAGATGCTAGAAAAGATGGATTTGAGATTATTACCATTATGGATAAAAAGTTTTCAAGTATTGCTACCTTTTTAAAGAGTCAAAAAAGTCTTTTTGGAAGTTACGCAGTTGTTACAAAAAATGGAGCTTACAATAAAAATTTTGTAGATGATATATCATCAGTTGCAAAATTAACACCAACTTTTAAAAGTTCAAAATATTTTGTTGTCTCATTACCTATTAAAGATTTTAGTAATATTGTAGTTGGATACGCTCTTGTAGGGGTAGACCTTAAAACAGTAGAGTCAATTATAGATGAAACATCAAGTGCATTAATAAATCAGCTAATAATAATGTTGATAGCAGACATTATTATGCTTTTGGTTCTTCTTTTAATTATTTCTAAAGGTATAACAAAGCCTGTAAATGAGTTAAAAGATAGAACAAGGGAGATATCTCAGGGTGATGGTGATTTAACTAAGAGGATAAAAGTAGATACAAATGATGAAATAGGAGAAACGGCTTCATTTATTAATGAGTTTATTAAAAAAGTCCAAGATGTAATTGTAAATATTAGAAGTTTATCGACAGATGCACTCAGTTCTTCTAGGGAGTTAAAAAGAGATGCAGAAGAGACAATTAAGAGTACATTGTTACAAAACAGTATTGTAAACAGCACTAAAGAGCTTTCGGCAGAAGCTAAAGAGAATTTAAAAACTGCTGAAACATCAGTTTTGGATACATCTAAAAATATTGAGGAAGCATATACTGTTTTGGAAAAAATGCAAAAAACTCTTAATGATATGGCATCCAAAATAGTTGAGGATGCTATTGGTGCTAAAGAGGTAGCACAAAATGTTACATCTCTAGCTGATCAGACAAATCAGATAAAAGAGGTAATAGAAATTATTAAAGATATTGCAGATCAGACAAACCTTTTAGCACTTAATGCAGCCATTGAAGCAGCCCGTGCAGGTGAACATGGTCGTGGGTTTGCTGTTGTTGCTGATGAGGTAAGAAAGCTTGCTGAACGTACACAGAAATCTCTTACAGAGATTGATGCTGCAATTTCTGTTATTGTTCAAGGTGTAGTAGAGGCTCAACAAGAGATAAACTTAATGGCTAATAATGCAGAGTTAGTAAGTGAAACTACAGGAAATGTCGTAAATGAGAGTACAAAAGCCATTAAATGGATGCAGGAGACTATAGAGTTATCTAAAAAAGCTGTTGAGGAGACTAGAAACGTAGATAGTAATCTAGACAAGTTAGTTTCTGAAAACGATAAGTTATCTCTTGCTGCAAATAGTAGTGAAGAGTTAGCAAAAAACCTTGAATTAGTATCTAAAAGACTTCAGCAGATAACAGATGCATTAAATTCTGAGATGAATAAATTTAAAGTTTAATAAATAGTTTTATTTTAAGTTAAATAGAGTGAATATAATATATTCTTTTGTTCTTCAATATTGTAATTAAATTTGAATTCAACTTCTTTAAGGTAGTAGATAAAGTATTCTTTATCTACACCTCTGTATCTTTTAATACTCTCTTCAAAAAAATTCCAGAATTTAATAATAGTATTGTCTAAATGTTCAAGTTTTGCAACCCTCCTGAAGGTTATGAAGCGTGAAAGCTGATTGTAATATTTATGTTGCATTCCATCATCAAGAAGATGGGTACGATATTTTCTAAGGGATGGCATAAGGATATTATAAACCTTTCCACCATAATCGAATGTCAAAAAGTTTTGAATATCAAAAATTGTATTTTCACTCTTCTTTTTACTCTTTTCAAGGTAAAAGTATTCATCAAATTCTTTAATCTCACCTGCATGTTTGTTGTACTGCTCTTCTAAATATTGTGTTATAAGTAAGCGTATTTGATCATAATGTGTTTTAGCAGTCATATAGCTGCATTTACACTCTTTTGAAGCTTCTCTGGCTGTCAAGTTTTTACAGAATGCATTAATAATATTTTTAGTTTTTTCAATTTTTGCTGGGCTTATTTTACGCTTACATAATGCACATTTTAGATGACCATTTGCTAGTTTATACAGTTTAGTATGATTGCAATATATACATTGAGTGATCATAGCCTCATTTTAACATAGTTTAGTTCCGAAATTAGCTAAGAGTAGTGTTTCATCAGTTCATTTTTAGTCAAAAGTTACTATTATTACAATATTGAAAGTAGAGCACCGCACGTATCCTTGGACGGTTCCGAGCGTCCGGGGTATCTTCTCATTTTTATACATCTTAATGTGTTGTACAGACTGAGCATACATCAAAAGTTCTAAAAACAAATTCTGCAACTTCAGTGTCTTTCAAGCCAATCATTGCTTTTTGGGCAATACCTGGATTTTGTACTGATGAGGTGCTAAGGTTCCATTGGGTAGGTGTAATTATTTGAGAAGATTTTATTGTACCGTTTTCTATTGAAATTTTATGAATAAGAGATCCTCTTGGTGCCTCTATAACTCCAATGCCTTTGCCACTTATTGATTGCCAAGATATTTTTGGATTTATATAAGATGGTTCATCTATATTTATAGTGGAAATTAATCGTCTGCACTCATGTAAAAGTATTGCTATCTCATATACTCTAGCTGTAATGCGTGTAGTTATAGTATCTTTATTGCGACGGAACATGTCTCTTATTAGTGCAACTTTTTTTGTTAATGCTCTAGCAAGAGGTCCTGTTTCATAAAATTTTCCATTAAATTTAACCTTTTTGGCAAATGTCTTTTCTCCATAGTATAAAGATTCTTCCTCTTCTATTTTATCAATATCTAAACTATGGTAAATATTTGTTGCCATTTTTGCTTTTGAGAAAATAGAGTGTTCTCCTAATACTATAAATCTTCCATGGCTTTTGCCAATCGTGCCCAACTCCTCTTTTTCTAATAGTCTTAACATATCAGGTAGATCACCAGTTAATCTTAGTAGTTGTTCGCATCTTTTCATACTTAGGATATTATCTAAACTATCTTTTATTATTTTTTCTTCGAAAAATTCAATAACACTGCATAAAAGTGCATCTGCGTGCATTAATTCAAGAGGTGTTGGATCGCATACTACCCCTCCAGGAATTGCATAAGATGAGTGAGGCCACTGTCCTGCAAAAATGGCAATAACAGATGTAATTTGTGTAACGGCATAATGCATTTTTAGATATGAAGGAGGTTCAGTTTTTGTCAGACTTGCCAGTTTTGGAGACAAAGTAAGATAAAACCATTTAAGATGATTTTGTATAATTTCACAATATAAAGTAATATCTCTAATAACTTTTGCTTTTAGAGTTAAATCAACAGTAATAGAGCTGTTTTCTAAAATTGATTCAAGTGACCTTACTGCTGCCATTAGATGAGAATGACCGCAAATACCACAAACTCTTGGAGAGATTACTAGTGCATCAAGAGCAGGTTTTCTTTTAAGAATTAATTCTATGCCTCTGAAATTTGGAAAATCTATCTGTACATCTCTGATTTTCCCCCATTGATTATGAAAAGTTAGTACAGCTTCTCCTTCTATATGTTCTACTAATTGTTTAATCATCTAGTAACCTCTTTTTTAACCTAGGAATTGAAAATGTTTTTGCTACACTACTAACTGTAAGGTAAATTCGTTTGGATACTCCAAGAGGTACTTCTGCTGGAATTGACATATTTTTAGGAGTATAGAAAAAGGAGAAGTTAGGGAAGTTGGGTTCAGTGCAACCAAAGCAAGGTTGACCAGTTCTTGTTTTTGAGCTAGTTTCATTCCAGAGTGTTATATTGCAGTTTCCTCGACTCATAGGTCCTCTGCACCCTTGCTCGTAAAAGAGACATCCTTCTTTAAGTCCAAAATCTTTTGCATCCACTTTCCATTCAAAATATTCATTACGACTGCAACCGTGATGAATTGTATGGGCATATATCTCTTTTGGACGTTTCATGTTGTCAAGAGGAATTGGTTGTTTTGATTTTATAGCCATTAGAACTGTTGCAAGATTTTTTGGGTGTATAGGGCATCCAGGTATATTAATAACATTACTTTTTAAAATATGTGGATTTTTTAGTTTTTGTTCATGTCTAAATAAAATTCCAGTTGCATTTCTTTTATTTTGAGAGAAAATACCACCAAATGATGCACAAGTTCCTGCTGCAATTACAGTATCTACCTTACCATCAAATCTTTTTATAAGTTTGTCAATTGAAATTCCTGCTCTATAAAAATTTGGATCAATTGTCCCTTCTATAATAAGAATATCACATTGTATTGATTTATCATTAACAATTTTTTTAAGTGAAATAGGTGAAGGAATTATAGGATGATATATAAGGTCAAATGAGTTAAGTACAGTTTTTAGGTAGGGATAGTTAAAGAAAGAGTGACTGTTTCCATTACAAGTTGCACCTTGTAACCATATAATTTTAGGTTTTTTGTGGTAGTTCATCATTTTTTAGAGCTCTATATATATTCTCTGCAATTGACTCTTCGTAATGCTCTAATGGTTCGGGTAAAATAGCCTCTCCATTTAAAAATACCATTCCTCCAAGATATCCCATAAAAAGACCAAATGCAGAGAAAAAGTCTTGGTTTCTTAGTTCTCCAGATTGCACACCATTGTCAAAAAAGATCATCAATTCTGTAACAAAAGCCGTTATGCATGTAATTCCTTCACACCGCTCTTTGTATATTTCACGATTGGAAAGATAAACACGAAGGAAAAAATCAAGCATCTCAGGCTCTTCTTTTGCTGTTTGAAAATAGACATTTACAATTTTACGGATTTTATCTTTTGTAGATATTGGTGAGTCATTAATAACACGAAGTTTTGCCCCCAATGATTCAGAAATATGACGAATTATCTCTTCCGCCAGACTCTCTTTTGAAGAGAAGTAGTTATAAAAATTTCCAGCACTCATTCCTAATGATTTTGCAATTTCAGGTATAGTTGTTGAATAAAACCCTCTTCTTGAAAATAGTCGAAGAGCAGCTTTTATAATGTCTATTTTTTTTCTCTCTTTAGATTTTCTCATATTAGTCTCTTATCCCAATAAAATTGTTAGCTCTAAATAATACCAAATTGTTTCTTTGAACAATAAGTTTTTTCTTTTTTTAAATAACATTTTGAATAAAAAGAGTTGCATTAATATAATAAAGAAAAAAATTTATTATTATTTCCATCAATAATTATGTTATATACAAAGACGATAAATACTATTTAATAAAAAATGAAGAATAAGCAGTGTTACTTAAATAAAACTTCAAAAAAATATATTTTTAAAAATTATTATTGCAAATAAGCATTCATTCATAAAAATTTAAGTTCAAACGAATTATCATTCATTCACAGGCCATATAAAAGTCATAATATTTATACTTGCGAAAGTTTAAGAGTTAAATATTATGATTATGAATAGCGGCCGCTCTACTTTCAATAAGGAGTAACAATGAATGAATCAAGTTTGCTTCAGCGATTCTCGGAAAGAATCAATGCGCTGAAAAAGCTTCCTAAAATTCAGGATAATAAATCAATCCCTGAGTTATTGGAAGAGAAAGGTTTCTCTAGACGTGACTTTATGAAGTGGGCAAGTGCAATGACAGCTGTATTGTCACTTCCTGCTACATTTGCACCTACTGTAGCTGCAGCAGCAGAAGTTGCTGACAGATTACCAATTGTTTGGTTGCATATGGCAGAGTGTACAGGATGTAGTGAAAGTTTACTACGTACATCATATCCAACTATTGACAGTCTCATTTTTGATTATATCTCTCTTGAGTATCATGAGACAATTATGGCTGCTGCAGGATGGCAAGCAGAGCATAATCTTGAGCAAGCAATTGAAAAATATAAGGGACGCTACATTTTAATGGTTGAAGGTGGTATCCCAACCGGAATGCACGGTAACTATTTGACAATTGGGGCACATGGCCATACTGGACTCCATTCAGCAGAGAAAGCAGCTGAAGATGCAGCAGCAATTTTTGCTATTGGTACTTGTTCAGCATTTGGTGGTATTCAGGCAGCTGCACCAAATCCAACTGGCGCTGTTCCAATGAGTAAAGTAACACATAAACCTGTTATCAATGTTCCTGGATGTCCTCCAAGTGAGAAAAATATTGTAGGAACACTTCTACACTATATTCTTTATGGAACACTTCCAGCACTTGATGCATTCAATCGTCCAAAATGGGCTTATGGTCTTCGAATTCATGATCTATGTGAACGACGTGGTCACTTTGATGCTGGTGAATTTGTTGAAGAGTTCGGTGATGCAAATGCAATGGAAGGATTCTGTCTATACAAAGTTGGATGTAAAGGACCATATACATTCAATAACTGCTCAAGAGAACGATTTAATGACCACACATCTTGGCCAATTCAAGCTGGACATGGATGTATTGGATGTAGTGAACCAGATTTCTGGGATACTATGGGGCCATATGAAGAGCCATTAGCAGACAGACTTTATGAAACAGTATTTGGCGGTCTTGGAGCTGATGCAACAGCAGATAAGATAGGTATGGGTGTCTTAACAGCAGTTGGTATCGGTATTGCCGCGCATGCAGCCATTTCAGCTATTAAAAATCCTAAGGAGTAGTAGATGGGGAAAAAAAGAGTCGTAGTAGATCCTATTACCAGAATTGAGGGACACCTTCGTGCAGAAGTTGTCGTAAATGATGAGGGAGTAGTAGAAAATGCTTATGTAAGTTCTACTCTCTGGCGTGGACTTGAAGTAATTGCAAAAGGTCGTGATCCAAGAGATGTACCTTTTATGATGCAGAGAATCTGCGGTGTTTGTACATTTTCTCACTATCTTAAAAGTACAATGGCTGTAGAAGATGCACTTGGAATCAAAATTCCTTTGAATGCTGAGCTAACCCGTACCCTTATGAATATTTCTCTTTTCCTTCATGACCATGTTGTTCACTTTTATCAGCTTCATGGACTTGATTGGGTTGACATTGTTTCAGCGCTTAAAGCTGATCCTAAAAAAGCTAGTGAGTTAGCATTTAAATATGCTGATGATCCTATTGCTACAGGTGTTAATGACCTGATTCGTGTTCAGGAAAAAGTTAAAAAATTTGCTGAAAATCCTCAAGGTCTTGGACCATTTGCCAATGCATACTGGGGGCATCCAACATATCGCTTTACTCCTGAGCAAAACTTAATTGCACTTTCACACTACCTAAAAGCACTTGAGCTTCAGCGTGTAGCAGCACGTATGATGGCTATTTTTGGTGGTAAAAACCCACACCCACAAAGTCTTACTGTTGGTGGTGTTACTTGTATTATGGACCTTCAAGATCCTGCACGTATGGGTGAGTGGATGGCTCAATTCCAGGAGATGGCAAACTTTGTTATTAATGCTTATCAGGCTGATATTATTATGGCAGCTGAAATGTATAAAGATGAGCCATCTGTAACTAAGCCTATTGGTGTTAAAAACTTCATGGCACATGAAGATATGCTAATAGGACGTGGTGATTATCTGTTTAGTTCAGGTTATGTTTTAAATGGAGATTTGAGTAAAGCTTTTGATATTAATGAAGATTTGATTACTGAAGAAGCAACTCACTCTTGGTATAAAGATAATCAACCGCTTCATCCATATGATGGAAAGACAAATCCAAACTATACTGGATTGAGAGATGGAGAGAGTGTCGGTCCTGATGGTAAAATGGCACACTCTAAATTGATTGATGAGAGTAAAAAATATAGCTGGATCAAATCTCCACGCTATGATGGCCAACCAATGGAAGTTGGACCATTAGCTTGTATGGTTGTTAGCTATGCTAAAGGTAATAAGCGAGTACAAAAAGCTGTTAACGACTTCTTAAAGCGAACAGGATTACCTGTTGAAGCTCTATTTACAACTCTTGGACGTACAGCAGGTCGTATGTTGCAAGCAAAAATTATTGCTGAAAATGGATTGACTGCATTCAATAACCTTGTTGAGAACCTAAAAGTTGACCAAACAACTTGTGCTCCATATGTTATTGATAAAAATAAAGAGTACAAAGGACGTGGTATTGGTGATGTTCCACGAGGTATGTTGAGCCACTGGATTCGCATTAAAAATGGTGTTGTTGAAAACTATCAGGCAGTTGTTCCTTCTACTTGGAATGCAGGTCCGATGGATGCAAATGGAAGACAAGGGCCATATGAAGCAGATCTTGTAGGCTTAAAGATACATGATCTAACTCAGCCTCTTGAGATTATCCGAATTATCCACTCTTATGACCCTTGTATTGCTTGTGCCGTACATGTAATGGATACTAAAGGAAATAAACTTAGTGAGTATAAGCTAGATCCACTTTATGGCACTTGTTCTGTCTGAAAGGAGTCAAAATGGCAAACCATGAAAACAAAAATCTTATGGAGCGTGAGAAAGAGTTCTCCGCTTCATATCGATGGCAGCACTGGATTAGAGCATTCTCTATTGTTGCTTTAATCTTTACAGGGTTTTATATTGCGGATCCTTTTCTAACTCCAGAACCAAATGCTGAGCCTACAAACTTTCAGCAAGCATTAATGAGAGGATGGCATGAAATAATTGGCTGGGTTTTGGTAGCAGTCTTTATCTTTAAGTCATATCTTTTCCTATTTACTCGTGAACATCGTGGAGAGATGGCTTCACTTAAAGATTTGGTTGATCCAAAAGTATGGATTCAGCAAGTTGGATATTATATGCTTATAGCAAAGCATCCAAAGCTGAAAGGGACTTATAACCCTATACAGTTTGTTGCATATGCAGGTTTTTATTTAATGCTTTTTGGAATTATAGTTACAGGGCTTGTTTTATATGTGCATACAACACATCTTGGTCTTGGTGATATGCTTTATGGACCAATGCGTTCACTTGAAGTAATGATGGGTGGATTAGCAAATGTTCGTGAAATTCACCATATTCTTATGTGGGGTATAATCATATTCGTTGTTGGACATATCTATATGGCTGTCTATAATGCTGTCTTTGGTAAAGAAGGGGCTATGGACGCTGTATTCAGTGGTATGAAGTGGAAACACGAAGATCATTGATTTTAACTGCTACATATGCTATTCTTCCGATAAATTACTCCCCCTTTTTTTGGGGAGTACCTTCCTTTCTGCGCATTATAAAAGATTTTGAGATTTAAAATTTTTTCTGATTCGCTGAAGGGAGAATTGCTTCAGAAAAAAGGAGATATTTATATATGAAAATTTTAATTTTAGGAATAGGTAATATACTATTTGGAGATGAGGGTATTGGACCACATATGGTGCACTATCTTGAAAAGAAGTATGAGTTTAAATCAGATGAACATACAATAGATTTAGTAGATGGTGGTACACTGGCTCAAAGATTGATTCCTATAATTACAGATTATGATCATGTCATTATTATAGATTGTGTTACAACTGAAGGTGGTGAAGTAGGGGATGTATACTTTTTTGATTTTAATGCTGTGCCATCTTGTGTTACATGGCAAGGGAGTGCACATGAGGTTGAAATGCTTCAAACTCTGCAAATGATTGAAATGTTTGGAGATTTGCCACCTGTAAAAATTGTAGGTGTAGTACCTTTTGTAATAGGTGAAGATTCAACTTTTTCATTAACTAATGAAGTTATTGAAGCATCTAAAACAATGGAAAAAGCAATTATTGATCATCTTGCCACTTTAGGAGTGGAATCAAAACAGATTGCATCTCCTTTGCTTCAAGAAGTTGCTAAAGAGACATATATTAGGGAAGTAAGATGATTTTAGTTTTTAAATTTGTAAATATTACAGAAAATGGTGTTTTAGAAAGAGTTTTACTTCGTACTTTATCAAACTCGTCTTGCAATGGTCATTTGATACGAAAAGATGATAATACTGAACTTTATGTTGAGAGTGACAGTGCAGAAGAGCTTGAAAACTTTGCAAATGAACTGGCTTTGTCTGTTCCTCACTCTATATTTATGAAAGATTATAGTGTTGAAGCAGTTGAAAGCATACCAGAATTGCCGGATTGGGAAGATAAATTTTCTAAACCTGACGCAATACCTCCTTGTCCTAAATGTCTTTTGGATGTAGAAAATTCTGAAAGTAAACAGTTTGGAAATATCTTTACTAGTTGTGAAGTATGCGGATATTCTGTTGAGCCAGCTAATGTAAAATTGACAAATTTTGCTAAAGAGATAGAACTTCCAGCAGACTCGAATCATAATGAAATTTTTGATTCACTAGCTAAAGTCATACATAATGGCGGATGTGCAACAGTAACTACAATGAATGGCACTGTAACTGTTTCAGCATTGACACAAAAAAATATTGTGAAGTTTCCTGTAGATGAAGTAGTAACATATGATGTTCATACAGCATCACGCTTCTTTGAGATGCAAAAAGGGGAAGTACTTGCACTAGGAAGCATAGAAAAACCAAGAATACGTTTACAAATTACAGCAGCACTTAAAGAGAAATATCCTTTTTTTAACAGTGCATTTGCAAATGTAAAACTGCCTGATGATATGGTACTTTTTTTACTTATGAGAGCATTGAAAAAAATGGGAGATGAACTCTTTTATATCTCTAAAAGAGTTGATCCGTCATTGCCAATATCTTTTACCTTTAGTTCAAATACACCTTCTTTAAAACCTCTTAATGTTGTTGTTACAGATGCAGGTAATGCTATTGTTGCATCAGGTGAACGTACTATATTGCCTTGGAGAGGTAAAGGTTTTGGTAAAAAAAGTTTGAGTCTTTGTAGTGAATATGTCGGTATAATGGAAGGTGACTTTGCTGAAGTTGTACACCAAGATCAGTTAGCTGGAAAAGATATAGAAGTTGATGAACTACTTGTAAGTGAAAATGAAGAAGCTCCAGAAACAAAAGCACCTATTATTCGTTACTCTCATAGACATGCAGCATTTTTCTCTGTATTAGGGCAGCATAATCTTCTAGATAAGAAATTAGCAGGTATATATATAAGTAAGTCTTACGATAGTGCTATTATGATTCACTCTCAAAAGTTTGGTCTGGTTGATTTTATTCGTTTTGATTTTGATTATCAAACATTTGATGAAATCTTTTCTGGTATAGAAAATATGGATGAAACCGGAGCTAAACTTCTCTCTAACTTTAAAAAGAAATTTCCAGATAGATTGGAACAGCTAGCAGATAATACTATTAAAAAAGATGGTTCAAGCATAATGACTCTATTTGGAGTAATAGGAGTTATTCTTGGATTTGGAGAAGATAATATAGAAGCTGCAAGAAACCTTCTTGATAATGCTGCAGAGTTTAAAGGTAAAAAAGGCCCTAGAATAGACTATAAATTAAAAGAGGAGAGACAGCTAAATCCTCTTTGGAGCATTCGTACAGCAATGAGTTTTAAACTTGCAGGTGTAGATGATCTTACTCTATCATTTGGAGTTGTAGAGAGCTTTTCAGAGTTTTTAAGCACGATGATAGACGATATAGAGACCGATATGGGGTTAGATGGCGTAGTTTTTTGTGGTTCTCTTTTTGGAGAGAAGAAGATTTTACAAAAAAGTAATATGCTGATTGCAAAAAATCACTCTGTATATTTCAATAAAGCTATGCCTCTTGATGATATAAATATAGCATATGGATCATTATTACTGACTCTTCGCTAGTACAAATTCGGGAAGGAAAAGGTTATGACCAAAGATATAAAAGCTAAAGAAGAACGTAAATTTGATATTGTATTAGCAGCAATAAGACTCTTTTCTCGTGATGGCTTTTATGCGACAAGAGTTCCTGACATAGCCAAAGAAGTAGGTATGAGTGCAGGAAATATATATAACTATTTTAAATCTAAAGAAGATTTGGCAAAGTGTGCCATTCGATACTGTACAAATGTTTTAGCAAATAAGTTGCGTGAAATAAATAATATGGATATAACTACAAGAGAGAAGATAGAGCATTTTGTAAAAGGTTACTTTGAAGTTGTTGAGAAGTTCCCTGAGTTGACAGAGTTCTTTTTACGAGTATATCTGGCAAACAGGGAAGTTTTTTCAAAAAGATGTGATAATGGATATGAGTGTGCTTCTGAATTTATTGAAGAGGTAGGTCGATTACTTGATAATGGTGCTGCTGCTGGCGATTTACAAAAGCAGGATTTTCATGTTGCTTTCAGTATGATTATGGGACCTTTAGGATGTTTTACTTTTCTTACCGGAGAGAATGTACTTGAAAAAAATGTGATAAAATATGCTCCAGATATTGCTGAAAATATCTATTTAGCATTAAGTAAACGTTAAAGGAAACATCATAAAAAGTAATAAAAAACGTGATTCAATCCTGTCTTGTTCATTAAAGCTTTTTGCAAAAAAAGGGTTTTACCATACAACAATACCTCTTTTGGCAAAAGAGCTTAAGATGAGTGTAGGGAATATATATAATTATTTCCCTTCTAAGATAAACTTAGCTAAAAGTGCTATAAGGTTTGCTTCAGGAATTTTAGCATCATCACTTCAAGATATAAATAAAAAGAATATACCGGCAAGAGAAAAGATAGAACTTTTTGTTCAAGATTATCTTGAAATAATTCAACATTCACCCGAAGTTATAGAATTTTTTCTAAGAGTATATCTTGCAAATAGAGATCTTTTTGAAGAGAATGAAGATGGTGGATTTCAGCTTGCAGAAGCTTTTGTTAAAGAGGTAGAAGAGTTGATCCAGTATGGAATTAGAAACTATGAATTTCGTAAAAGTCAAGATTTTTTTGTCTCTTTTAGTGTTTTAACAGGAATTTTGGGAGCTTTTACGTTTTTGTCTGGAGAAAATGTTTTAGATAGAGATGTTTCATCTTATAAGAAAGAAATATCGGATGCAATATATAAAGGATTGTCTTAGATTTAAGGTAAGTAAAAGCTCTTAAGAGATATTATTTTGAATGGGCATTCATTTATAATGATCAATTTATGCAACCTCCTCCTATAATAAAAATGAATCCCATAATCAAAGGTTGTAAGAAGAGCCATTAATTTCTGCTATGTGGAAATAGCTGATCCCTGCTTCCATAAAAATATTACCACTCCTTGTTAGGCAACTACTCTTTTACAGCCTTTGATAACTATAATAAAAAATATTCATACATTAAATCTTATTGTTATTTATTAACTTTCTTAAGTAAAAAAGCCATATAATTACTAAAAATATGCATATTTTATATGTATTATTAATAATTTTAATTCAAAAGAGTTTTATGGCAAAAATATTATTTTTAATTGTAATTATTATATATGGAAATTCTGTTTATGGCTCTAAATCAATTGCTGAAGCTCTAAAAGATGGGAGTTTTAGAGGACAGCTTAGATTATTTTATATTGATAGAAATTATAATGGACATACTAATTATCATAAGTCAGCATTTGCCAGTGGTGGATATTTAAACTACAAAACAGGTTTTTTTCAAGGAATGTGTAGTGGAATTTCTTTTTATTCTACTAACAATTTTGGAATAAGGTCAGATAATTTACCAGGAGAAGTTTTAGATCCTACACTTTTTGGTGAAGGCTTAAGTAGTTATACGATTGTTGGTGAAGCATATTTAAAATATAAATATGAAAATATGATGTTAAAAATTGGTAGGCAAAAAATAAATACTCCTATGCTAAGAGAGCATGATATACGTATGATTCCTAATTTTTATGAAGCTTATCTTTTTATCAGTAATGACATAAAAGATATAACTTTTACTTTTGCACATATTACAAAGTTTGCAGCAGGTACTTTTGCTAATGCATATCTAGGTGGGATAAGTGCAGCTACAGGTGGATATAGTTATATAAATTCTGATATGGGAACTTTTTCAAATATTGGTGAATATGCAGTAGGCATTAAAACTAATGGTATAACATTTATAGGTATTAAATATTTAGATTTTAAAAACGTGCAGTTGCAAATTTGGGACTATTATGTTCATAATATTTTAAATGCTATTTATTTACAGGGAGATTATAGTTTTTTTGTAGGCTCAATTAAGCTGAATGCATCTACTCAATATATTAAAGAGAATAACATTGGCAATGCTTTAGAGGAAGCAAAAAGTTTGGGAAATATAGAGTTTGATAAAATTAACTCATATTATTTAGCTATGAAATTAGCTATGAAGTATAAAAATATGAGCGGTTATGTAGCTTTCTCTTTTACTGGTGCAAATAACAATAATGTAGAAGGTTCAAGTATTATAAATATGTGGGGTTCAACTTTAGGATTTACAAATGGAATGGTTGCTCATCATGAGTTTTATTCAGATACAAAAAGTTGGAAAGTAGGAGTTGCTTATAATCTTAAAAGCTTTGGTATAAATGGAAATGTATCAATTTATCACTGTAATTTTGATTTAGGAGAAGATAACCCTTACGTAAATGGTGTAGGTTGGACAGCAAAAGAGAGTGGTTTTGATATTAAATATTATCCTTCTGTAATTAAAAATATACAGTTTCGATTTAGAGGAAATTTTCCAAGAGATTTTAAATATTATTCAGATATGGAAAATTTAAGTTGGGATGAGTATCGTTTTATTATAAATTATAATTTTTAAAAAGATCAGTTTAGTATGACTTCTCTACCCAAATAACTCCTGCAAATCTTCCTGTTGTTCCCTCTTTTCTATATGAAAAGTAGTCTGAGTTACAACAGGTGCATATTTTAGAGATTTTTATATGATTTTTATTGATCTGAGCTTCTATTAGTTGATCACAATTAAGTTTTTGTAAATCAAGCATCCGACCATTCAAATAATTTTTGCTAAAATTTTTTTCTACTATAGAAGCAAGGTCATCTCCTATTTCATAACAACAGCTATGAATTGAAGGTCCCATAATAACCTGAATATCAGTTGGTACACTACCAAACTCTTTTTGCATTACCTTTACTGTTTTAGGTGCAATTTGTAAAAAAGTTCCATTACGTCCTGCATGTATAGCAGCAATAATGTTACGTTTTGGATCAAACATTAAAATGGGGATGCAGTCTGCAACCATAACTGCTAAAGCAATATTAGGTTGATTTGTAATTATTGCATCGCAAGCTGATAATGGTTTAGTTTGTGGCGATGAAACAGTTTGTACATTATCACTATGGACTTGATCCATCCAGACAATGTTTTGAAGGTTGAATTTATTTTGAAGTATTTTACGATTTTGTATGACATTTTCTTGATTGTCACCAACGTGAAATGCAAGATTTAATGAATCGTATGGCGGAGTGCTGACTCCGCCATGTCGATTTGTAAAGCAGTATTTGATTTTCACAGTCGTTTAGCTGAAGTTAGAGAATATTTGCTATAAATGATGTTTTTATTATCTTCAACCCACATCTCTTCTACCTCTTTAGGCAGGTTTAGTCCGTCAAATTTGTCATAAGAGATAACTTTCATTTTCCAAGCGGTTTTTTGCAGTTTTTTCTTTATTGGGCGAAATCTGTCATTGCTTTGAACTTCTATGATTTTACCGCTTCTGTCACTGACAAAAATAACACTAGCATCTATTTTTCCATCAGTTATTGTGGCTTTTGTATGGGTTGCATCCAGCGGTTCATATTTAATATTTTCATACTTAAGCAAAGCAGGGTTAAAAACAGAATAGGCTAATAGACGAGCTAGTTCTGAACGGGCA
Organism: Hydrogenimonas thermophila; assembly: GCF_900115615.1. Lineage (NCBI taxonomy): Bacteria > Pseudomonadati > Campylobacterota > Epsilonproteobacteria > Campylobacterales > Hydrogenimonadaceae > Hydrogenimonas > Hydrogenimonas thermophila. Next base: position 116,856 of record NZ_FOXB01000003.1, read on the forward strand.
AATTTTTCATCATTAAAGTCACCTGTTGGAACAATTCCAAAAAGCAGCATTTGCATATTTGCCTGACCTTTATGATAAGTCTCTATCGCATTAAACGTAACAATGAGATTACTGTCAAGTCGTATACCCAAAAGCATATCTGGTGTAGGGCGAAGAAGTGCAAGTGTATGCATTTTCATTGATTTAGAAGGTTTGGGAGTATACTCTCCATCAAATTGAATAGCTAAAGCTTTGTAACTGTTTTGTGAAAGATTTGATTTGTCAATATATTGATCTATTGGTACTGGAAGTTTTTGCACAACAGATGAAGATGTTACATTATTTTCAACAAAAGCTTTACCAAGTGATTTTATAGTTGCCTCAAAGTTTGCCTGACCATACCAGATAAAGCCAACATTTAGAATTATTAAAACAATAAAAACAGTAAGCAGTTTTTTAATTAATGATATCACAAAAGACTCCTTATTTTATAGATTGGGAATTATAGCATTAACTTTCTGTTTACAATTCATTTCTATGTGTTTACTATCGCTCCTGTAGAATACACGTTAGCTTTTGGTTTATACATAAGCTCCGGGAGCATGCATCTTACTCCTTATAGCAAAACTCCTGACAAAAACCAATTTTTCCCGGAGCTTATGTATAAATCTGAGAAAAAGGAGAATTTATAATAATGAAAAAAGTATGGCTTATTTCTACTGTTTTAGCAGCTTCACTAATGGCTGGAAATATAGGATTTAAAGAGGCACCTCATGCTGAAAGAGTTATGCCAGAAGCAGGTAAGATTTTGTCTTTCAACAAGGCAATAGAACACGCTGGCAAATGTGTTGTAAATATTTCAGCAAAAAAACGAGTGAGACAAAATATTCCACAAGCATTTATGGATCCGTTTTTTAGAGAATTTTTCAATATGCCTTTTGGTCAAATGATGCCACGTGAAAGAGTACAGCGTTCACTAGGTTCTGGTGTTATAGTAACATCAGATGGTTACATTATTACAAATAACCATGTTATAGATGGAGCTGATGAAGTGCATGTTACACTTCCTGGAAGCTCTAAAGACTATATGGCTAAAGTTATTGGAAACGATCCAAAAACTGACATTGCTGTCATTAAAATTGATGCAAAAGATTTACCAACAATTATGTTGGGAGACTCTGATGAGCTTAAAACAGGAGATCTTGTTTTTGCAATCGGTAACCCATTTGGTGTAGGAGAGAGTGTAAGTCAGGGAATAATTTCAGCACTTGGTAAAGATAGTGTTGGTATTAATCAGTATGAGAACTTTATACAAACTGATGCAGCTATAAATCCTGGAAACAGCGGTGGAGCACTTGTTGACAGTAGAGGAGCACTTATAGGCATAAACAGTGCTATAATTACTAGAAGTGGAGCCAATAATGGTATTGGATTTGCTATTCCTGTAAATATGGTCAAACGTGTTGCATTACAACTGATTGAACATGGAAAAGTAGAGTATGGATATCTTGGAGTCAGCATAAGTGAGTTAACCCATGATTTGCAAAAAATCTATAAAAATAAAGAGGGTGCAGTTATTTTAGATGTAGACAAAAATACACCAGCACAAAAAGCTGGCTTAAAACGAGGTGATTTAGTTATTAGAGTCAACGGAACTCCTGTTAAAGATGCCAGTGATTTAAAAAATGCCATAGGAGCAATACCTCCAGGTAAAGATGTAGAATTGACTTTTGAGCGTAATAAAAAAATTAAAACTGTTAAAGTAACGTTGGCAAAATTCCCTGAAAACAGACTTAAAGTTACTGGTAACAAAGGGTTTGTAGATGGATTGACACTGCAAAATATTACACCGCAAATTAGAAAGCAGATAGGCATTCCTGATGATATTAAAGGAGTAATTGTTTCAGAGGTAAAACCTGAAAGTAAAGCCGATAAAGCAGGATTTATGCCAGGAGACATTATTATTCAAATAGAAGATACAATGATCAAAAATGTATCTGATGTACAACAGGCAATGAAAAAGTATACAGGTAGTAAACGTATTTACATAAACAGAAGAGGAATGATACGCATTTTGGTTGTTGACTAAAAAATTTAAGGGAATGAAGTATGGTCAAAGTGCTGATGATCGAAGATGATGAAGAGTTAGCAGAAATTTTAAGTGAATATTTACAACGATTCAATATTGAGACAGTTAATGTCCCTGACCCCTTTTTGGGGCTCAGTAAACTTGAGACTCAGCCTTTTGACCTTGTTATATTAGATCTATCTCTTCCTGGTATGGATGGACTTGATGTATGTGAACAGATACGAAAGAGAAATGATATACCTATTATTATTTCATCTGCCAGAAATGATTTAACAGACAAAATAGTTGGACTTGAAAAAGGTGCTGATGACTACCTTCCAAAGCCATATGATCCCAGAGAGTTGGTGGCTCGCATAAAGACAATTTTGCGACGTATAGGACGAGAAAAGAGTGAAGATTCTAAAAACAGTGCTGAGTTGAGATTCGATAAAAACTCTAGAATGATCTATTTTAGAGGAGAACCTCTACATCTTACAGCAGCTGAGTATGGCATTCTTACATATCTTTTAGAACATGCCAATGAAGTAGTCTCCAGAGAAGACCTTATCTATAATGTTGATGCTATTCATGAAGATAGTTCACTAAAAAGCATAGATGTAATTATTAGCCGCATAAGACATAAACTAGAAGATAATCCAAAGCAGCCACGATTTATTCGATCAGTACGCGGGTTAGGATATCGGCTTACCCCATGAGACGTATCTCTATTTTTGTTTTTATCTCTGCAATTTTTACAATAGCATTTCTTGCTGCAGGTACTGCATTCTATTTTTATGGGATCAATGACAAATATCGCCACTCACAGATGATAGTTCAGAGAAATATTCTTTTTGCACAAAATATTTTACTTCGATTAGATAGAGGAAATGCAAAAGAGCAGATAGAAGAGACATCAAAAAAATATGGTATGAAATGGATCAAAGATGAGAAAAAAGGAATTTCGCTTCTAAAAGGAGCCAAGCTTTTAGGTCGTCAGCCAATACCATTTGGATTTATTGATATGCTTGAAAAAGATGATCGAATATATCTTTTAATAAACACATTTGGACGGCTTATTCTTTTTGAAGATGAAAGATATCGCCCTTATAACCCTAAGATAGTATGGATCTATTTTATATTGACAGCTCTTTTGATAATGCTGATCTTTTGGGCAATTTGGTTTAAGCTAAAGCCTCTAAAGTCTTTGCAACGTTGTATTCGAAAATTTGGAGAGGGTGAGTTAGATGTTCACTGTAGAATTGAAGGAAGTGATGAGATAGCTCAAGTATCTATTAGTTTGGATGAGGCAATAGGAAGAATCCGGATGCTTATAAATTCACGCAACCTTTTTATACGAAATATTATGCATGAGTTAAAAACGCCTCTAACAAAAGGGTTGTTGACAGTACAGATGTTACCTGAGTCAAAACAGAAAGAGAGGCTTGAGAGGATTTTTATGCGTTTAGATAGTACCATAAGTGAGTTTGGTACCATAGAACAACTTAGCAGTGGCAAATTTCCTCTTAAACTTAGACCTGTAACAATGGAAGATTTAATAGACCAGGCAATAGACTTGGCTATGATTGAAAAAGATCGTGGAACTTTTGATATTAAACCGCAAAGAGTAGAAGCTGATTTCAAACTTCTAAGTATTGCTCTAAAAAATTTGATTGATAATGCCATCAAGTATTCAAGTGATCGAAAGTTTCATATTATAGCTGATGAAACAGGTATAGTAGTAGAGAGTAATGGTAATCCTCTATCACACCCTTTGAGTTACTATATTCAGCCATATACTCAAGGAAGTGAAGCTATTAGTGGTTTAGGACTAGGGCTTTACATTGTAGATATGATTGCCAAAGTACATGGATTTAGCTTTGAATATGAAAATAAAGAGAAAAAAAACAGGTTTATAATCAAATTTTAAAGATTTTGAGGTATAATTTCGACTCAATTATGACCCGTTAGCTCAGCTGGTAGAGCAATTCCCTTTTAAGGAATGGGCCGTTGGTTCGAATCCAACACGGGTCACCACTAAGTTTTATCTTTTTTTGCGGTGCGGTGGTAGTTCAGTTGGTTAGAATACCGCCCTGTCACGGCGGGGGTCGCGAGTTCGAGTCTCGTCCACCGCGCCACTTCTTTTTTATTCTACTTAATAATTAACACAAATCAAACCTGACAATTGGCATAACTATTATTCATTTGTGTTTATAAAATCAAAAATATGTAGAATTTATAAACAAAAATCTGCTGTCTACTTTCATAGGCAGCAGATATTAAATTTTAAAGCAGTGTTACACCTTTTTCACCTGCTTTTAATTCACCAATTATATAACCGTCACTGTTTTCAAGAACATTGTCAACATTTTCTGGGTTTACAACAAGAACCATTCCAACTCCCATGTTGAACGTTCTGAACATCTCCTCTTTTTCAACATGTTTACCGATAAGTTCAAAAATAGGAAGAACTTTTATCTTGGAAGTATCTATAACAGCATGCATATTGTCAGGTAAGACACGTGGAAGGTTTTCTACCAAACCACCGCCTGTAATATGGGCTAATGCATTAATTTTACTCTTTAATGCTTTAAATGTTTTTACATAGATTCTTGTAGGTGTCAACAACGTGTCAATCAATGGTTTACCATTAAACTCATCTTCAAACTTCATGCCAAGTTTTTCAAAAAGAAGTTTACGCACAAGTGAAAAACCATTTGAGTGTATACCGCTGCTTGGAAGTGCAATAAGAACATTCCCATCTTTTACATGCTCTAAACGGTTCATTTCACTCTTTTCAGCAATTCCAACTGAAAATCCAGCAAGGTCAAAATCCTCTTCACTGTACATTCCTGGCATTTCAGCTGTCTCACCGCCGATCAATGCACATTCGCTTTGGCGACACCCTTCAGCAATTCCTTCTACAACAGCTTTTGCATCTTCTACTTTTAGTTTGCCTGTTGCATAGTAGTCCAGGAAAAATAGAGGTGTTCCAAAGTTACAGATAAGGTCATTAACACACATAGCGACAAGATCAATTCCAACAGTGTCTAATTTTTTGCTTTCAATAGCAAGTTTAAGTTTTGTTCCAACTCCATCTGTAGCAGCTAGCATTACTGGCTCTTTGTAGCCTCCAGGAATTGCATAGGCACCGGCAAAAGAGCCGATACCACCTATGACATTGCTGTCAAATGTTGATTTGACAGCTGGTTTGATTGCTTCTACAAAAGCATTGCCTGCATCAATGTCTACACCCGCATCTTTATAACTTACATTACTCATTATTTACTCTTTTCTCTATTTTTCTTTATTCCAGTTACATGGTCCAAAAACTTTGTTAAAAAACCAAAGTGATGGACAAAAGTTTGTAAATGCCCACACAAGTATCATAATTATAATGAATACTTGTAATGCAACACCTATTTGCAGATAAAGTGTATTACCTGCAGCACCTTGTGCAAGGAACATTAGGGCAATACCAAGCATAATTGCTGTCAAGATTCTTTGGATTCTTTCAGCACACATTGTGATGCCTCCATAGATAAATTTTTGCAAATTATATCACATTAATGATCATCCAAGTGTTTTTGTATTGAGGCAATTTTCTGTTTCATCCGGCCTGATTTTCCTTTTCTTATATCCATTTTAATTGAAGTATAGACACGGTTGCAGTCAGGTTCAAGGACAGAGTATGCTAAGTTTATGACTTTTGTCGCATCTTCAACTGTTTCACACTCAAAAATTGTTCCCATCGGAGTCAATTGAAAGTCTATGTCATTTTCTTTGAAAACTTTCATAATCCTACTTACATAAGCACTAACACTTTCACCTTTATCTGTTGGAAACATTGCAAACTCTACCAATGCACTCATTCTTTCTCCTTATCAATTTTTTGTTATTATATAAAATATTTTTCGTAAGGATTGATTTGTATTGATACGACATAGCAGTAAAGTTCAGACTCTTTTTTGGTTATTCTCTTTTTCGGTGATGATTTTTATATGGATTATTTGGATAGTTGTACAGACATTTGTACTTTCAACACCGCAAATAGAGCTTCCAGAAGATAGAATAGCACTTATATTTATACTTTATGGAGTACTTGTTCTTTTTGTATTGGCTGGTACAGTTATTTCTATATTTATAAATAATAAAAGATATACAAACAGGTTTGGAGCTCTCTTCTTAGTTATATTCATATCCTTTCTTGTTGGTAAAAGCATTTTTGGCTAGTATGCACTTAAAATATCTTTAAAGCGTTTTTGATACAATCGGCAAAAAGCGTTAAGCAAAAGTGAACTGCTTCACTTTTGTAGCTTTTTGCGAGTTTTTGGTATGCATACTTGCATCCAAAAACTCCGGATACTGTTTAAAATTTAAGGGGAATATTATGTGGTTGACTCAGGGAGTCGTTGATATTGTAAAAAATGAGTACAAAGTTAAAGAGAAAGTTTTTGAGCAAGGTGGAGTTGAAGTATATAACTCTGGGTATTTTGGAAAGATTATAGTTTCTAATGGAAAAGCACTTTACTGTGAACATGACAGTATGATTCGTCATGAGATAGCAGCGCATACTGCAATGTGTTCTCATGAAGAGCCTAAACGTGTTCTTGTTGTTGATGGTGGTGATGGGGCTATTGCAGCTGAGTTGCTTAAGCATAAAGATATTACAATCGATGTTGTTGAGAGAGATGCAAATATTGTAGATGCTGCAAAAGTGTTTGGCTGCTATGATAAAGCTTTAGAAGATGAGCGTGTAAATCTAATCATTGAAGATACAGTTCAATTTCTTGGAAATGCAAAAGATGGAGCGTATGATATTGTAATTATCAACCGTTTTGATGAAATTTATCTAAATGACAAAGCTGTTATGGCTCATGTTAATAGAATACTATCTGAAAAAGGGTTGGTAGTAATGGATGCTAGCAGCCAACTCTTTGATATGGCTGGACATAAAGAGGTTCTTTCGGCATTTTGCTGTGAATTTAAAATTGTTATGCCATTTAGATATACTTCAATGGTTCGACCTGGAGGAGAGCAGTGGTTTGCTCTTGGAAGTAAATTTTTCCATCCAACAGCAGATGTAAATTTACAAAGAGCTGATTTGACAGATGGGTTTAAATGGTATAACAGCGATATTCATGTTTCTCAGTTTGCGCTTCCAACAGCAACTTTCAATCTTTTAAAAGCATATATAAAACGATAATGGCTTACGAATATGCTATTGCCCTAACAGGCGGGATTGCAAGCGGAAAATCAACCGTTTGCAATCTTCTCAGGCTATATGGTCTTCGTATTATAGATGCTGATGCTATAGCAAGGCAGATGTTAGATAATGAATCTGATGCTATTTCAAAGCTTTTTGGAAAAGAGTATATTGTTGATGGAAAAGTAGATAGAAAAGCATTGGGTCGTCTGATCTTTTCAGATAAAGATGCCCGTAAAAAACTTGAAGAACTTCTTCATCCAAAAATCAGGGCAGAAATTGAACGGCAAAGTGAAGAACAAGATCGCCTTAAAGGACCATATATAGTAGATATACCTCTATTCTTTGAAACTGGTAACTACCCTATAGAAAAAGTTATTGTTGTCTATGCCCCAAGAGAGATACAAAAAAGAAGGCTTATAGATCGTGAAGGATTAAGCGATGAAGAGGCTGAAGCAAGATTGAATGCACAAATTGACATAGAAGAGAAGAAAAAACTTGCAACCTGGGTTATAGATAATAGTAAAAACCTTAAACATCTACAACAAGAAACTGAACAGATTTTCAACAAAATCACCAAATATAGGTAATCAAACTAATAATTTCACTTAATATAAGCTAGCCTTAAGCTATGGTATAATTCGCTCAATTTTTTATTGGAGACAACTAATGACCATAGCAAAATATTCTGCAAATGGCAATGATTTTGTCATTTTTCACACTTTTGTCAAAAAAGAGCAAAATACTTTAGCAAAAGAGCTTTGTCACAGACAAAATGGTGTGGGTGCAGATGGTTTAATTGTCCTAGTTCCTCATGAAAAATATGACTTTGAATGGCAGTTTTACAATGCTGACGGAAGCGATGCTGCAATGTGCGGCAATGGAAGCCGAGCAGCAGCGCATTATGCGTATAAACATGGTCTTGCTTCAAAGAGTATGCGTTTTTTAACCGGAGCTGGTGTTATAGAAGCTGAGGTTGACGGTGACATTGTCACTAGTGAATTGACACCTCCTAAAATTATAAATCAAGACATTGAAGAGTTTGGAAAAAAATGGTGGCTTATAGATACAGGTGTACCACACCTTGTCGGTTTAGTTGACACTGTTGACACTTTTGATCTGCAAGAAGCTAGAGAACTTAGGTATAAATTCAATGCAAATATCAATATAGCAGCAGTTAAAGACAATACTCTTTATGTACGCACATATGAGCGTGGAGTTGAAGATGAGACACTTGCTTGTGGTACTGGAATGGCAGCCTGCTTCTACCGTACCAATTTAGAAGAGAAAGCAGGAGAAAGTATGGTGGTTATACCAACTAGTGGTGAAAAACTTGAACTTGCTAAAAAGGGTAACACACTAACACTAAAAGGCGAAGTACGCCATACATTTGATGCAATAATGGAGAGAGAAATTGACTAAATTAATTACAGGAGTTTTATTAGCTCAGGCACTACTTTTTGCCGATGCTCTTAAAACATTTCCAAAAGAGTACTACTCTATAAAGAAGAGTGAAAAACAGAAAGAGAAATTTGTAGAAATTCTCTATCCTTTAATTTTAAAAGAGGAAGAGAAGATTCGTAAAGAACGACAGTTTGTCAAATCTTTTTTTACAAAATTTCAAAGTGTTGGTATTGTAACACCGAATGAGGTTAAAAAACTAGAAGCAATAGCTAAAAAGTATCGTATAAAATCTCTTTATGATAAAGAAGAGTACCTTAAAAGAGTAGATACTATACCGGTTTCTATGGTGCTTGCACAAGCAGCTATAGAGAGCAACTGGGGTAAAAGCCGCTTTGCTCGTGAAGCAAACAATCTTTTTGGAGAATGGACATGGGGAAAAAAGGGAATTATTCCAAAAAACAGACCAGAAGGAAAACGCTATAAAATACGAATTTTTGATTCGCTTGAAGATTCAATCGCCTCTTATATGAGAAACCTGAACCGTCACTGGGCTTATAAAGAGTTCAGAGAAGCTAGATACTTAGCAAAGAAGATGGGTAAACCATTTGGAGGATTCACTGCATCAGCCTATTTGACACGCTATTCACAGTTGGGTGAAAAATATACACTTATGATCAAGAAAACGATAGATGAACATGAATGGGATCTTTATGATATACCAAAGAGTACACCTCAAGTCAAACTTAAAAATGAGATTGTTATGCTCTCAAAAGAGATTTATAGAAGTATTGGAAGATAAAAAATCCGCTTTTAAAAAGCGGATTTTATAAACCGGCCTCTTTAATCGCTTCTGCTTGGAAGTGTGCTATGAGAGGCTCAATTACTTCATCAAGCAAACCACCTTCCATAATCTCATTTAAGCGATATAGAGTCAAACCTATTCTATGATCAGTAATACGGTTTTGAGGATAGTTGTATGTTCTGATTCTTTCACTTCTGTCTCCAGAACCAACTTGTGCTTTTCTGTCGGCACTTGAGGCAGCTAACTGCTCTTGGAGGTATTTCTCATATACACGTGCTTTAAGAATTTTTAGAGCTTTTTCTTTATTTTTATGCTGTGATTTTTCATCTTGCATTGCAACAACGATGCCGGTTGGAATATGGGTAATGCGAACTGCTGAGTCAGTAGTGTTTACTGACTGACCACCACAACCGCTTGAGCGGTATACATCTATTTTCAGATCATTTGGATTGATTTGTACATCAACATCTTCTACTTCAGGTAAAATTGCTACTGTTACTGCTGAAGTATGAATACGACCTTGAGACTCTGTAGCAGGAACACGCTGAACACGATGCGTTCCAGCTTCATATTTAAGCCTACTGTAAACTTTTTCCCCTTTTATCAGGGCAACAATCTCTTTATAACCGCCTGCTTCACTTTCACTTGAGCTTTCTATGACAATTTTCCAACCCTTGTTTTCAGCATATCTTACATATGCTTTAAAAAGATCGCCAACAAAAAGTGCTGCTTCATCACCACCTGTTCCTGCACGGATTTCCAGGTAGATGTTTTTATCATCATTTGGATCTTTTGGGATTAGAAGCAGTTTTATCTCATCTGTCATCTTTTCAAGCTGTGGTTCAAGCTCTTTAAGCTCTTCTGCAGCCAATTCACCCAGTTCAGGGTCTCCAAGAAGTGATTTGTTCTCTTCTATAGCTTCAACAGTTGCAATGTAAGTTTTTGCTTTTTCTACAAGAGGTTCAAGATCGGACTGCTCTTTTGAGAGTGCAGTCATCTGCTTAATGTCACTTGTAATATCTGGAGAACTTAAAAGATTGTTTATTTCGTTATAACGGTCTATGAAGGGTTGGAGTTTTTCTCTTAACATGTGGGTGCCTCAGGTTCGCGGATTACGCGACGCTGAGTGCATTGACTTTGGACTGAAGGCGGCTCACTTTACGAGAAGCAGTGTTTTTCTTCAAGATGCCTTTGCTTACATACTTGTGTAGTTCACGGTTAGCAATTTTCATTGCTTCAACTGCTGCATCTTTATCACCTGCTTCAACTGCTGCTATAACAGCTTTAGTAATATTTTTGATGCGAGTTTTGTAATATCTGTTGCGAGCTGTGCGTTTTGCAGTCTGGCGAATTCTTTTTATCGCTGATTTGTGATGTGCCATATGGTATAATCCTTGTCGTTAGAAAATTTTGGGAATCATACCTTAAAGTTTATTAAATTTAAATTAAATGTAAGTTTGTCAAGAGGGGTATTTATATTATGAAATTATTTGGAACAGATGGGGTTCGTGGATTGGCCGGTAAAGAGTTAAGTGCATTTACTGCAATGCGGCTGGCAATGGCAGCAGGTATATATTTTAGAAAATTTGCAAAAACAAATAAGATTCTTGTAGGTAAAGATACTAGAAGAAGCGGCTATATGATAGAAAATGCTTTGGTAAGCGGTCTTACTGCTGTAGGATACAATGTTATACAAATTGGTCCAATGCCTACACCAGCAATTGCTTTTTTAACGGAAGATATGAGATGTGATGCAGGTATAATGATTAGTGCAAGCCACAATCCTTATGAAGATAATGGTATTAAATTTTTTGATTCCCAAGGGAACAAGCTTAATGAGAAAGATGAAGCTGCTATAGAAGAGATCTATTTTGATGAAAATCTTTTGGCAGATGAACAAAAAATAGGCAGAGATATAGGCTCATCTAAACGTATTGATGATGTTATAGGTCGTTATATAGTTAAACTTAAAAACTCATTTCCTACAGATATGACTCTTAATGATGTACGAATTGTTCTAGATACAGCAAATGGAGCTGCTTATAAAGTTGCTCCTACTGTTTTTGAAGAGCTTGGAGCTGATGTTATTGTCATAAACAACAAACCTAATGGATACAATATAAATGATAACTGTGGGGCAATGCATCCAAAAACATTAAGTGAAAAGGTTCGTGAGTATAGAGCTGATATAGGATTTGCATTTGATGGTGATGCTGACAGATTGGTTGTTGTAGATGAAAAAGGAAATCAGGTAGATGGCGATAAGCTAATAGGTGCTCTTGCCCTATACTTAAAAAATGAAGGCAAACTTGAAAACAGTTGTGTTATTGCAACAGTAATGAGCAATCAAGGTTTTGAAGATTTTCTAAAAAAATATGGAATTGACTTGATTCGTTCAAATGTAGGTGATAAATATGTGTTAGAAGAGATGCGTAAGCATCAATGTATTCTTGGAGGAGAGCAGAGCGGTCACGTAATATTTAGTGATTATGCTAAAACAGGTGACGGACTTGTAACTGCTCTTCAAACTATTGCTTTGATTTTAAAAAGTGGAAAGAAAGCTAGTGAAGTTTTAAACCCTTTTGAACTATACCCTCAAAAACTTCTAAATATTAAGGTATCACAAAAAAAACCGTTAGATTCTATAGAAGGTCTTAAAGAGAAAGAGAAAGCAATAAAAGAGGAAGGCTTACGATCACTAATTCGTTATAGTGGTACAGAAAATAAATTACGTATTCTTCTTGAAGGAAAAAATGCAAAGGCTATTGACCACTGGATGAAAGAGCTTGAAAAATTCTTTAGGAAAGCATTAAATGACTAAAGCGTGGGCTACATTTATTCTGGCTCTTGCCGGAATATATATAATTGATCAAAATATAAAGACAATTTTTTTATCAGGATGGCAGTGGGAAAACTCTTGCATATCTCTTACTCTTGTTTTCAATAAGGGTGTTGCATTTTCAATGTTTTCCTTTTTAGGACCTTACCTTAAATGGATTCAGATAGCACTACTAGCAGGAGTTTTAGGATATATCATTCACGGAAAATATTTGCAACGCTACAGCTTACCTTTAGGAATTCTTTTTGGTGCAGGCATCAGCAATATTGCCGACCGTTTCATACATGGTGGAGTTGTTGACTATGTATATTGGCACTGCGGATTTGACTTTGCAGTTTTTAACTTTGCAGATGTGATGATAGATTTATCAGTTGGTTGGTTGTTAATAAATTCAATATTTTTAAAAAAAAATATGGATGAGAAGGTATGAAGAAAAAAATAACACTGCAACAATTAGAAAATTTTCTTTTTTCATTAGCAGATGATTTACGATATTGAATACAATGAATATAGCAAAAGACTTTGCAATATTATTAAAACTTAAGTTAGAGACTATGAGATACATAAAAAGTTATTAGATAAATTAAATATTACCCAAATTGCTAGTTAATCACTAACTTTTGTTTCTCTTCATCAAGCTTCAAAAAGCAGTTAATGCTGTAAGCGACAAGAAATAGTTTAAGTTTTGTAAGAAAACCACCAATGGATGTTGCCTTGATTACTTTACCAAACTTGGCTGTTATCATAGAAAAGGCTGTTTCAACTCCTTTTCTAATTTTTCGTTTAATAAAATAATCATCATCATTTTGCATACGCTTCTTAAATATTGGTGAAAGCTTGATATTCAATTTTTTTAGAAATTCTTCAAGCTTGCTAGAGATATATCTTTTATCTCCTATGGCAATTGAACCTTTTGGTAAATGAGAAAGTAGTCCATAAACTGCTGTAACATCATGCATTGATCCTTCAGAAATAAAGAAGTAAACAGGCGATTTATCTGTATAATAACCATATGAACTTTAAAACCATAAAAGAATCGACACTTAGAAGCATTAAAACCTTTGAAATTTGGATTATTCCAAAGCTGACACCGTTTTTCTCTAGTGATATTACACAACTCTACTGGAAAGGAATCAACAGAGTAGATATTTGTTCCTTCAAGTTTAACAAACAGATCACCCAGCCAAGAAAAGAGTTTTTCAATTATCTGTTCTAAACGATTAATCTTTCTAATAAAGTGTGAATATTCAGGTATCTTAACAAAATTAAGCATTTGACAGTACTTGTGTGCTTTGCGGTAGTTTCCATTAAAATTACTGACTGCAAGATATCCAACCAAAAGTATCTCACTATTGGATACTTCTGCTCTAATATCTGATCCCAATTGCTATTAGATATTCATCTATTAAACAATAAACTGTTATAATTATTTGTTCCATAAATCGTTCCCCAAACTTTTTATAGAGTACTCAAGCAAATTTTAATCCTTCTTTGCAACTAGCAATTTGGTTATATATTATGCGTAATTATAGATTTGTTAGAAGGGAAATAATAAATGAAAGTTACTCAAAATGAGATTTTAAATAGTTGTTTAAGAGGTATTAAAAACTCTTTTAATGAGTATTTGAAATGGAGTGGTGATGAATTTTTATGGAGAGCCCCTGAATATCTTTTGACAGTAAATATTGCAAAAGAATTATCAAAAATTAATAAAACCAAATTTATTACACTTGAAGATAATGTAAAAGAGATATTAAATAATGCAGATGCAAAAATCAAGGGATATTTAGGACAAAAACTAAGAGCAGATGGTAGAAGTGATATAGTTTTATGGTGGGCAAATGGCACTCCAAGAGGTATTATTGAAGTCAAGCATAGATAGCCCATTCCAACCCTAATATTCATTTAATAAGTCCATACTTGATTCTTGTCAT